>JANOVN010000049.1:0-3330 GCA_031417455.1 Hyphomicrobiaceae bacterium
CCGCAGCGCATGCCGTCGCTATCGAAACGCTGCCTGCTCTTCACGCCGATCCATTTGATAGATTGCTGGTGGCTCAAGCGCATGTCGAAAGCCTCCGGCTGGTGACCGCAGACCGCCAAGTCGCCTCCTACGATCCGGGCATTCTGCTAATATAAGGCTTGCCCCTCCGACGCAGGCAAGTGATTTTTCGGCGTAGCCGTGAAATATGCGGCAGGAGCGCAGGAATTAAAGGCCCCCCATGAACCTCGATCCCATAGGCGTCATCGGCAACACCCCGCTCGCAGCCGCCATCGCCACACGCCTCGCTAACGGCCCCAAATCCCCCCGCCTCCTCATCCACGGCCTCGACGCCGCTCTCGTGTCCACGCTCCCCAAACGTGCCCGCATCGAACGCGCGCCCAACTTGTTCGACCTCGCCAGCGAATGCGAAATCGTTATCGCAGCCTTTGATACCCACGCCGCCCTGCGCGAAGCGTTGACCGGCACCCCCGACCGCCCCGGCCTCCTCGGCGCGATGGCACCTGGAACGCTATTGATCGACATGAGCGGCGGCCTCCCGGGCGAATCCTTACGCCTTGCCGGACAACTCGCAGGCGGTGCCATCGGTTTGGTCGAGATCGGCATCGCCAACGCCAAGGACATCGCTACGGGCCAAGCCCGCCTGTTCGCTGGCGGCTTTGGCGAACACATCGACAATGTAACCCCGATCTTGTCTCGATTGGGCACGCTCAAACGCGCAGGCCCCCAAGGTAGCGGACGCATGTTGGCAGCCCTGACCGAGTCCATCCGCGCCACCTATCACGCAGCCCTTGCCGAAGCCCAGACAATCGCCGCCGCCAGCGGCATCGTCCCCGACGAACTCGCCGATCCGCCCTTATCCGATGACGAGCGCAACGAGTTCTCTGTCCAAATAAACACCGCCAAAGCCATCGCCGCCGCTCACAACGTCGAAACGCCCATCCTCGACGCCGTCATTTTGCGCCAATCATCTGCGCCGCCAACAGCCTGACGCCCCCACTCCACCCTTGCACAAGCCAGTCATACCCACCATAATCCCCCGATGTTCCGAGGGGAGCCGGTGAAAACCGGCTGAGATCGCGCTGAACTTGCGCGAAAACCCTTAGAACCTGATCCGGGTCATGCCGGCGAAGGGACGGACGCAGTGCCAAACCATCGTATTGAGCCATATGTTGGGCGCTACTATTGGCACGTCTCATCGGCTGCATGCCCCAACCCGTACCAACACGGGCCCAAGGAGTGCGCCATGTCCCAACGAGAAATCGACCCCGACGTCCTGCCAGCCCTCAGCCGCTTCATTGCTGGCATGATGGGACCGGTGCTTGCGGCCATCGGCTGTTCGCTCCTGCTGAACCAAAATCTGGCCTCCGAGATCGCCGCCGAAATCGGCCACAGCAAAGGGCTGATCGTGTTTTCCGGCGTCTCGCTGCTGATCGCTGGCATCGCCATCATCCAATGCCATTCCACTTGGCACGGCTGGCCAGCCATCATCACCGCCCTTGGCTGGCTTTCCATCATCAGCGGCCTGGCGCGCATCCTGTTCCCAACCCAGATCGCCAACTTGGCGACCACCATGATCGCTCCACCAACCACTTATATCGCCGCCGCCATCTGTCTGGTTCTCGGCGCGTTCCTCACCGCCAAAGCCCATCTGTAAGATTCCTCAAAACCTCCCGGAATTGACATGAACAAACCCACCCGCCCCGCAGACGAGATGATCCCCGCCGTCACCACCGGCCCGATCTTGGGCTCGCGCAAAATCTATTCCGCCCCGGACGCGCACCCCGATGTGGCGGTGCCGTTCCGCGAAATCGCGCTCGCCGACCCCAACGAAAAAACCTTCCGCGTCTACGACAGCTCCGGGCCCTACACCGATAGCGCCGCCCGCATCGACGTCGAAAAAGGCCTCCCCCGCGCCCGCGCTCAGTGGGTCATGGAACGCGGCGGCATCGAGGTCTACGACGGCCGCCCCATCAAGCCCGAAGACAACGGCAACGTCTCTGGCAAACACGCCGCCCGCATTTTCCCCAACACGCCCAAACCCATGCGCGGCGTCGGTAACGCCATCGTCACCCAGTACGAGTTCGCCAAAGCCGGCATCATCACTAAAGAGATGATCTTCGTCGCTCACCGCGAAAACTTGGGGCGTCAGGCACTCCACGACCAAGCCAAAACCAATTTGGCGGACGGCGAAAGCTTCGGTGCGAGCTTGCCGGAATTCGTGACGCCTGAATTCGTGCGCGACGAAATCGCCCGTGGCCGCGCCATCATCCCAGCCAACATCAACCATGCCGAATTAGAGCCGATGATTATCGGCCGCAACTTCCTCGTGAAGATCAACGCCAACATCGGCAACTCGGCCGTCTCCTCCTCAATCGAAGAGGAAGTCGAGAAAATGGTCTGGGCAATCCGTTGGGGCGCCGACAACGTGATGGACCTCTCGACGGGCCGCAACATCCACACGACGCGCGAATGGATCTTGCGCAATTCCCCGGCCCCCATCGGCACCGTGCCGATTTATCAGGCGCTCGAAAAATGCGACGGCGACCCCGTCAAACTGACCTGGGAACTCTACCGCGACACGCTGATCGAACAGTGCGAACAAGGCGTTGATTACTTCACCATCCACGCCGGCGTCCGCTTAGCCTACGTGCCGCTCACCGCCAACCGCGTCACCGGCATCGTCTCCCGCGGCGGCTCGATCATGGCCAAGTGGTGCTTAGCCCACCACAAGGAGAGCTTCCTCTACGAGAACTTCGCCGAGATTTGCGACATCATGCGCCGCTACGACGTGTCGTTCTCGTTGGGCGACGGCCTGCGCCCCGGCTCAATCGCCGACGCCAACGACCGCGCGCAGTTCGCCGAACTCGAAACGCTCGGCGAACTGACCCAGATCGCCTGGGCCAAAGGCTGCCAAGTCATGATCGAAGGCCCCGGCCACGTACCGATGCACAAGATCAAGATCAACATGGACAAACAATTGAAAGAGTGCGGCGAGGCCCCCTTCTACACCCTCGGCCCCCTGACGACCGACATCGCGCCCGGCTACGACCATATCACCTCCGGCATCGGCGCGGCCATGATCGGCTGGTTTGGCTGCGCCATGCTCTGCTACGTCACGCCCAAGGAGCACTTGGGGCTGCCCAACCGCGACGACGTGAAAGTCGGCGTCATCACCTACAAGATCGCGGCTCACGCCGCCGACCTTGCCAAAGGCCACCCCGCAGCCCAGCTGCGCGACGACGCCCTGTCTCGCGCCCGCTTCGATTTCCGCTGGGAAGACCAGTTCAACTTAGGCCTCGACCCCGATAC
>JANOVN010000050.1:0-5470 GCA_031417455.1 Hyphomicrobiaceae bacterium
AAGCGCTGGTAAATTAGGACGTCTTGCGCAGATTGCGCCAGATGGCGACGTCGATACCGAGCCGCCAGCGGGCGACGGCGGCGTTGAGGCCGGCGGCCATGGTGAGCGACGCGGCTGTGGCAAGAGCTGCACCCGCTATCCCTAAGCGCGGGACCAGGATGATGTTCAAGAGGATGTTCATCGCCGCCGACGACATCATTACGACGGCGCACAGGCGCTGTTCGCCCTGCATGTTGAGCAGAAACTCGGCTGGCCCCATGGCAGAGCGCGCCAGAAAACCGAAAACCAGGATCGCCATCACGGGATAGCCGGTGACGAACTGCGGGCCAAACAGCGATAGCAATGGCTTGCCCAGCGCTAAAATGATGATCGCAGCCGCCAGCGACGGCCAGAACGTCCAGTTCACGGCTTCGCGGACCGCATCGCGTAAGCCTTCGACATCGCCGCGCGCGCTGTAGCTGGCAAAACGGTTCGCCATCGCGCTGCCGACGGCATAGTGGACGAACATGATCAAGCTCATGGTCTTGCCGGCGGCGAAATAAATGCCGACATCGGTCGGGGTCATAAAGCGCGACAGGACGATGATATCGGTGTTCTGGAGCAGGATTTCGCAACCCGAAATCGCCAGCAGCGGCAGCGACGAGACCATCCAGATTCGCGGGGTGTAAGCGCGCGCACCCCGGCCAAATTCTGCGGCCATCGAGGTATTGATCCAGACGGCTTGGACGATACCTGTGACCCAGGTCGCGACAATGGCCGCTTTTGCTGCGGTGGTGGCGACCATCGGCAGTCCAGCCGCGTGGGCGAGTGCCATGCAGATCAGTATCAACAATGGGCGCAGAACATAGGGAGGGATGAGGGCTGCCGACATCCAGCCGTTGCCGCGGCCGATGCCGTCCTGTACGTCGGTCAGGGCGTACAGCGGGACGCACACCAGCGCTAGGTAGGCCGCGAGCCGGTAGTTACTCGAAATGTGGGGCTCAAACAGCCACAGCCCCAACATGCCGGCGAGGGCAACACCTGTGCCGGCGGCAAGCGCGAACCCGCGTCCACCATGAATGAGACCACGCAGCAGGTCGAACTCGCCTGCCTCGCGATGAACCGGGATCAGGCGGATTATGCCAAGGCCGAGCCCCAAGTGGGACAGAGCGCCCGCCATCAATACGCAGGTCCAAACGAAGACGTAAATTCCGTATTCGGCTGAGCCCATCCAGCGCGCCATAGCGATCTGGGACAGGTACAAGAGGAGTGCGGAGGTGCAGCGGACGAGAAACGCAATTGCGGCATTGCGCTGCGTGCGCGCACGATCGCTCCCGCCGGTCAGTACCGAGCGAATCATGGGGACGACCCCAATCGCCGCCTGCTTCAGGCTTTCGGCGTGGGCCTCGATTTTCGCTGCTGTCATCATGTCTTGGTTCGCACGCAGGCGAGATTTTCCTCTTATGTCTAAGTCCTGCGCTCGCGCCGACGCCCCTTTAAGCGCTTCGGTCCAAGACGGCCGATTGAGTGTGGTGCGCTCAACCGTGACCGATGCCAGTGACGCGGTGGCGTTCGCGAATGCGGACGGTTTCGGCGACGCCTGCCCATGCCCAGCTGCGTCCGGCATCGCCCCGCTCGCCATGCAGCGAGGAGAAGAATTCGGCGACGTCTGCCGCATAGAGCCCGTGACGGCCCTCCAGAACCGATGCCATGAAATCAACGTCGCGCGGGGTTGGCGTTGCGTCTTCTTCGGGATGCCAGCTCATGGTCATTGTAGGTCCTCGACGCTTAATAAATGCCTATGTTGATCCCTTGGAAGCAATTTTAGAGCCAAACTGATCGTTTAGGATTGGGACACAAATGGGTGCCAAGGTCTATTTTCGCTTGTTGGCCTGCGGGTTGGTGTTAATCTAGGCGGTCAGTCCTGCAATCAGGAGCAGCTCTGCGTGTCCCAAATCTACAGCATGCGATCAGCGCGCTTGTTCTGGTTGATCGCGGCCAGCTTAGTTGTTGTCGGCACTGCGAATGCTGCCGAGGACGAGCCTACCCCGCGCGGCGCGCCAGGCATTCTGATCGAACCGCAGCCCCGAGGCGGCGAGGATGGCGACCGTCGCGAGCAGGTCCCGCCCAACGATCACCAACGCCGCGACAGCGAGCGTCCCGGCTGCCCGGTCAACAACCGGCCGCTCGAACTGCTGGTGTGAGGCGATTTACTGTGAGGTGGTCGCCGGTGCGGCTGGCTTGTTGGTCGAAGATTGGGGCTTTGACGGTTGGGGCGCGGAAGGCTGGGCGGGAGATGCCTGAGCAGCGGTCGCCTGGGTTTGTTTGGCCTTGGTTTTTACAGCGGCAACCTTTGCTTTAATTTCACCGACCTTGTTGGTCTTCTTGGTGATGTGCACGCGCTTGGGCCGGTTCCCGCACGACCAAGCTGCAACTGCGGTGCGCATGCTGACCAAGCCTTTGACATCCTTGGTGGCCGACAGGTTGTCGATGGTGGTGGAGTTGAACAGGGTCTTCCAGCCCTGCAAGCCGAACCCGTGCTCGAGCAGGCTTGCTGCACGGATCGCCCGCGACTGGCCATCGGTTTCGCCTAGCACGACGGCGACCAGTCGGCGGTTGTCGCGCGTGGCGGTTGCCACCACGTTGTATCCGCTATCGCAGGTAAAGCCGGTCTTGAAGCCGTCGGCACCCTCGAATGTTTTCAGCAGCGCGTTGTGGGTCGCGAGCCGGATTTTGCCGATGTGCATGTCGGGCATGGCCCAATATCGCGCGTATTCGGGGAATTCCTTGATTACGGCGCGGGTCAACTTGGCCAAATCGCGCGCAGTGGTGGCCTGCTCGGGAGCAGGCAGGCCGTTGGGATTGAGGAAACGCGTGCGCGTCATGCCGAGCTTGGCGGCCGTCTCGTTCATCTTGACGACGAACTCCGCTTCGCTACCAGAGATCGCTTCGGCCAGCATCACGGCGACGTCATTGGCGGACTTAACCACGAGCGCCTGGATTGCAAGCTCGACAGATAGTTCACCACCGACCGGCAGTCCAACTTTGCTTGGCGGCTGGAGATTGGCCGCTTCACTAACCGGGATTTTCTGATCCAAGCGGAGCTTTCCGATCTTGACCGCTTCGAAGGCAATGTAGGCCGTCATGATCTTGGTCAGCGACGCTGGATACCAGCTATCATCAGGGTCTTCGGCGTACAGGACTTGGCCGTTGGACGCGTCAAACAACAGGGCAGGGCCCGCGATGGCGGGTTTCGCAAGGGTTAGCGCCGTCATCGCTATTGCCGTCATCGTGGCCAAGGCGCGCATTATGATCCCTTTGGTCCAAATCATGTCATAGCCGATACCACATTCGCCAAAAGCGGGGCAACCGATAGGATTTTCTGGTAACATTGCTTGGCACACCAACTTAAGAACCGCGTGGAAGCTGCATACAGGCGCTCAACGGCGGTCGCCAAGCGGACAGCAGTAATGCAGGTGTGGGCTGACTACGCCACTGGGGCGGCGGCAGGAAAGGGCTCAGACTTGGTCAAACAGTTGAGGGTTGGGTAGGAGCGACGTGGCGGCGGGCAAAAAATTGTCTGCCGATCGCGATGCCTTCGAAATCACCCCGTGACAGGGGCACCAAGTGCAAATTGACCCGACCGGCGCCTTCGTGAGGGAATAGATTGCGAGATCGGCCAAGTAACCGGCCAAGTGGACTGGCGTTGCAAGTCATTGTCGACTATTATGAAAGACTTATGCAATCCCATGATCGGCCAAAATGCCCTTAGAGACACCCTTTCGGATCGAGCCTGCGCGGCTCGAGCAGCCGTCCGCAAAGATAGCGGACGTCGTTGCAGAGATAGCAGCGGCGTCGGCGACACTTGGCCGTGCGTTGCACCCTAAGACGGCGGCCAACCTGGCGGATCTCGTGCGGATGATGAACTGTTACTACAGCAATCTAATCGAGGGACACGATACGCGCCCGCGCGACATTGAGCGCGCGATGACGGGCGACTTGGACCAAAACGAGGAGCGTCGCAATTTGCAGCGTGAGGCGGTCGCGCATATTCGGGTGCAGGCTGAAATCGATCGCCTCGGCGGCGCTGGTGCCCTGCCCGAACCTGCCTCTGAGGAATTCATCCGGCGACTACACCGAGAGTTCTACGCGGGCAACCCTCGGGACATGCTGCGAATTCGTGGTGCGGGGCAGGAATTCCTGATGACGCCCGGCGAATGGCGTTCACAGCCAGCCCATGACAATGTGGTGGGACGACATGTGCCGCCATCGAGTGGCCGCGTCGCGGCTTTCATGGCGACCTTTGAGGATCGCTATCGATTGGAGCCGTTGGGCACAGCGTCTCGCGTGATCGCTATCCCTGCTGCGCATCACCGGCTGAACTACATCCACCCATTCCCGGATGGCAATGGCCGTGTCAGCCGATTGATGAGCCATGCCATGTGTTTGAAGGCCGGCATCGGCGCGCATGGGCTGTGGTCGATCTCGCGTGGTTTGGCGCGCGGACTAGAGAGCCGCCTCGACTACAAGCGGATGATGGATCATGCCGATATGCCTCGCCAGGGCGAGCGGGACGGTCGCGGTAATCTTTCGGAGCGCGCGCTGGAAGACTTCACACTGTGGTTCCTGAAGGTATGCCTCGACCAGATCACCTTCATGAGTGGTCTGTTCGAGATCGCCGAACTAGATCGGCGTTTGAAGGCGTTGGTCGAACGGTCCGAGAAAATGAAACCTGAGACGAGCAAGTTGTTGACGGAGGCGCTCATTCGCGGCGAGATCGAACGTGGCGAGTGCGCGCGCATCACCGGTCTCCCCGAGCGCACCGCACGGCGCGTGCTGAATGACGCGATTGCTGACGGTTTACTCGCGTCCAGCACGCCAAAAGGGCCGGTGTCACTACGCTTCCCGACAGATGTGTTGGAGGTCCTGTTCCCGCGGCTTTATCCGGCGGCATAGCTTGATAGCCGTCAAATCCGGTAGAACGACTTCCGCGCGTGCTGCACTCATAAGCGCAGTTAATGGATCTAAAGCTATGGATCGATCCCGTTCGCTATCGCTTTCATTACCCAAACTTTGCGCAAGAAGTCGTCCTCGAACGTGTAGAGCCACGTCGCGCCCTTGCCTGTCGTGGTGTTGATCTGCTCCTTCTTGACCACTGCTTTTTCTTCCAACTGAGCCAGCGTCCTGCCGAGCGAATTCCGGTCTACCTTGCTGATGTCACGGATGTTTGTCGTCGTCATCGGCATCTTCTGGATGTCGAGCATGAACAGCCAGAACAGCAGCGCCTGCTGAAACTGAGACGACTGAGGTGTCTCCGCTGAGGACTTGCTCGCGGTTATAATTTTAATGGCTGTTGAGGAAAAATAGCACAGGTCTTGGAACTGCAGGGGTGGTGTTGATTTCATCTTTATTGCTCTGATGTGGTCGCTTTAATGGTTTGCGTCGGTCGTGTGATTACTTCAAAGCGGCGACATCCGCCAGAACAGACGCG
>JANOVN010000051.1:0-21770 GCA_031417455.1 Hyphomicrobiaceae bacterium
CTCATATGGCGGCTTGAAATCACCCAAAATCTTGGAGCACGCCGTCGTGCGGATACCCTTGGTGCAGAACAGATCCTTGTTACCGAGCGGCAACCCCTCCAGGTCGCGCGCCTGACCGCTCGCGATGCGCTTGTCGCTTTCCGCGGCTTGAGCGAGCGCATGCTCACCCGTCACCAGCACGTAAGCATTCAACCCAGCGTTCCCCGCGTCAATCGCCTTGAGAAACGCGCCCGTCAACTCGGTCGCCGTAAACGTCTTCTTCTTCAGGCCATCGCGCGCTTCGGCAAGCGTCAGTTTCGTCAGATCGGTCACGGTCGTCTCACCCTTTTGTCTTGGGATCGCAGCGCCGAAAGCGCTCGGTCTTGCCTTTTACGGTCACGTCGATCGCCCCATCGGCGCGACGCTTGAACAGATAGGTATCGGTCCATTCTTCTGGGCCCTCGCCACAGCTCATCTTGGCAACGAACCCATCGGTCGCAGCCGTGATCACCGCAAATGAACACCAGTTCTCCCAGCCAAGGAAGCCGTCTGACGTCAGCAATTCCGGCGCTGTCGCGACGTTCTTTGGCCCACCGGCCTCAATAGCGCGCAACTTCTTGCACTCGTGATCGTTCGCGTAGGTCCCCTTGACGAAGGCCGCCTTGACGCCCGGCTTGGCCGCAACCGGAACCACGATCAGGCCTCCCGCCGCGACGATCAACGCCGCCGCCCGCAAAAGTGTGATCATTCCATCACGCTCGGCACCACGAAGAAATTGTCTTCACTCATCGGCGCGTTGGCGGTCACCGCGTCGGCGATCTCGCCGTCGGTGACGACGTCGGCGCGCTTCTTCATGTCTTGGGCGACCACCCGCGTCATCGGCTCGACGCCGTCGGTATTGACCTCGTCCAACTGCTTGACCCAATCGAGAATGCCCGACAGCTCTTTTTCGAGCCCCTTGGATTCCTCGTCCGTCACTTTGATCCGCGCCAGACGCGCAATGCGCTGGACGGTCGCGGTATCGACCTGCATGAGTCCCTCAAGTTTGCTATACGGAAATCAGATCCGCACTCTTAACGGCGTCGCCTCCGGCGCGCAACCATATGCCTTCGGCGCGCAGAAAGGGCCTACACCCCATCCATGAGTGATCAGTCCACCCAATCCCCAGCGCCGCCCCAACCGCTGACCACCACCGAAATCGAACCGTTTACGGCCGTCCTCCCGGCAACCGGCCGCCTGATCGGCATCGATGGCGGCACCACGACCCTGGGCCTCGCTCTCTCCGACATCTCTCGAACCATCGCTTCGCCTTTGGAAACCATCCAGCGCACCAAATTCAAAGCGGACGCGGCCCGCCTGCTCGCCCTCATCGCCGAGCACAACATCTGCGGCCTCGTCCTCGGCCTCCCCACCAACATGGACGGTTCGCAAGGCCCCCGGGTTCAGGCCACCCGCGCACTTGCCCGCAACCTAAACGGTCTTACTCCGATCCCAATTCTTCTTTGGGATGAACGCCTGACCACCGCGGCGGCGCAACGCATGCTGATCGCAGCCGACGCTTCACGCAAACGTCGCGCAGATGTGATCGACAAGCTTGCCGCCACACTGATCCTGCAAGGCGCGTTAGACCGTCTTCGTAACGCTAGATTTTAAGCGCGGCCACGGTCCCTTTCCAGCACGGGCACAGCGGATTACAAGATTGCGGGCTGTATTCTGACGGTTTCACTGGAACTATATCTGACGCTGGCGAATTGTCATGGACCATACATTGAGCCCTTGGTCCAAACGCGACTAAACAGTTAGTCTACGGAATAGTTAGTTTGCAGTTGAACCAAGCCCAAAGCTCACCATCTCAGCAACAGCCCTCGAACCATGCTCATAAGGATCGACCATGATGCCGAAATCCGGTGCCTCCGACCATTCCGCTGCGACCGTCGTTGTTTCGTCCGCAGTCCACCTGCTTCACCGCGCCGGCCAATGCGCCGACGAGGTCTTTTCCGGCAACCTATCCGACAGCTCCATGACACCGCGGCAATACGCCGTGCTTAAGGCCGTCGAGGTCTCGACCGAACCGAGCCAGACGACGCTCGTCGACATCACCGGCATCGACCGTTCGACCATAGCCGACATCGTCCGCCGGTTGGTCGAACGCGGCTTCATGGCTCGCCGCCGCACCCGTCGCGACGCCCGCATGTACGCCCTGCGCCTGACCCCCAAAGGCCAGACCGCGCTTCGCAATGCCGACCCCGCCGCCATCTCGACCGATGAACGCCTTCTCGCAGCGCTCGCCCCCGGCGAACGGTCCGCGTTCCTCAGTGCGCTCAACCGCATTGTCGAAACCATCGGCCCTATCAGCAGCGCCCGCGTCGGTCGTGAGGCCGTCAAAGGGTGAGAGCGTGCTAAATCTAAAGCGTGCTAAATCCAAGTGGGGATATTGACCACGCGGTCAGCCAGCGGGTTGCGCTCACTGGCCATCTCACTTATACCCCTCTTTTTAATGGCTCCTTCCTCATCGTCGACCGCAGTTCCGGGTTTTTCCCGTCGCCACCTCCTCACCTGCGAGGGTTTGACGGCGCAGGAAATCACGTGGCTGCTCGACCTCGCCGACATCGCCGCTGACACCAATCGGCAGGTCCACAAGAAAAGCGACGTGTTGAGCGGCCGCACGCTCATCAACCTGTTCTTCGAAGCCTCGACGCGCACCCAAGCTTCCTTCGAGCTGGCCGGCAAGCGTCTCGGCGCCGATGTCATGAACATGAACGTCTCGGCGTCCTCCGTGGCAAAAGGCGAGACCCTGATCGACACGGCCATGACGCTCAACGCCATGCGCCCCGACATCATCGTCGTCCGCCACCACGCCGCCGGTGCCGTCGAGTTGCTGTCCCAAAAGGTCGATTGCTGCGTCATCAATGCCGGTGACGGCGCGCACCAGCATCCGACCCAGGCGCTCCTCGACGCACTCACCATCCGCCGCGCCAAGGGCCGCGTCGCCGGCCTCGTCGTCGCCATCTGCGGCGACATCCTCCACTCCCGCGTCGCCCGTTCCAACATCGACGTGCTGAACGCGCTCGGCGCCCGCGTCCGCATCATCGCCCCTTCGACCTTGTTGCCGCCCAACGCCTCCCGCTTCGGCGAGGTTTTCACCGACATGTGGGCTGGCATCGAAGGCGCCGACGTCATCATGATGCTGCGCCTTCAAAACGAGCGCATGCAAGGCAGCTACATTCCCTCGAGCCGTGAGTTCTTCCACTTTTTCGGCCTCGACCAGGAGAAGCTCGATTTAGCCAAGCCCGACGCCCTCATCATGCACCCCGGTCCGATGAACCGCGGTGTCGAGATTGCCTCCACCATCGCCGACCATTCCCGCAGCGTCATTCGCGAACAAGTCGAGATGGGCGTCGCCGTCCGCATGGCCGTCCTCCAGGCCCTCGCCCGCAACCTGCCAAACCGATGACCCAGTCAAAAACCGCCAGATCCGCCACCAAGTCCGCCGCCGATCCCAAGCGCCGCACGCCCGGGCTCGCTGACGCCACAGCCTACATCAACGCCCGGTTGCTTGATCCAGCGAGCGGGCTCGACGCCCCCGGCGGCATCCTCGTCCGCGACGGCGTCATCGCCGATGTCGGCCCCCACTTGCGGCGTAACGCGCCCACCGGCACCGAAGTCATCGACTGCAAGGGCCACCTGCTCGCCCCCGGTCTCGTCGATTGCCAGGTCTTCACCGGCGAACCCGGCCAGGAGCACCGCGAAACCCTCAAAACCGCGAGCTATGCTGCGGCTGCGGGCGGCGTCACGACCATTGTGGTCATGCCCGACACCCAGCCCGTCATCGATCAGGTTGCCCTCGTCGACTTCATCCAGCGCCGCGCCCGCGACAACGCCCTCGTCCACGTCGCGACCATGGCCGCCATGACCCGCAACCTCGAAGGCAGCGAGATCACGGAGTTCGGCCTGCTTCAGCGCGCAGGCGCCGTCGCCTTCACCAACGGCAAGTCCTCCATCGCCGACACCCGCGTGATGCGTAACGCCCTGCTCTACGCCAAGGACTTCGACGCCCTCATCGTCCATCACACCGAAGACCCCTACTTGTCCAAGACTGCCGCGATGAACTCGGGCGAAGTCTCCGCCCGCTTAGGCCTTCCCGGCGTCAACAAGGTCGCCGAAACCATCACTCTCGAGCGCGACATCCGCCTGCTCGAAGTCACCGGCGGCCGCTACCATGCCGCCACCATCACCTGCCGCGAAAGCCTCGATGTCATCCGCGCCGCCAAAAATCGGGGTCTTCGCGTTACCTGTGGCGTGTCTATCAACCACGTGACGCTGAACGAACTCGACATCGGCCCCTACCGCACGTTCTTCAAGATCCGCCCGCCGCTGCGCCGCGAGGACGACCGCATCGCCATGGTCGAAGGCGTCGCCGACGGCTCCATCGACGTCATCGTCTCCAGCCACGACCCCCAGGATGCCGACGTTAAGCGCCGCCCGTTTGCCGAGGCAGCCGACGGCGCGGTCGGCCTCGAAACGCTGCTGTCGGCTGCGCTGCGCCTCCACTATGGCAACGAAGAAGTCCCCCTCCTGACCCTTTGGAAGGCGCTGGCCACCAACCCGGCCAACCTGCTCGGCATTAAAGGTGGCAGCCTCGCCAAAGGTGAACCCGCCGACCTCGTCCTCGTCGATTTAGGCGAGCCCTGGGTCGTCAACAAAGAGCTGTTGCGCTCGCGCTCCAAGAATACGCCCTTCGACGACAGCAAGATGCAGGGCCGCGTCCTGAGAACAGTCGTTGCCGGGGAAACCGTCTTCCCCTTCCCTCCCGGTTGACCGTTAGGCACCTGACATGGATGCACTCAGTTCCTTCATCGTGCTCATGGTCGGCAACCTGTGGCCCTACCTCATCTACGGCCTGATCATCGGCTACCTGTTTGGCTCCATTCCCTTCGGCCTCGTCCTGTCGCAAGCTGCAGGCCTCGGCGACATCCGCAACATCGGCTCAGGCAACATCGGCGCCACCAATGTCCTGCGCACTGGCAACAAGGGCCTTGCCGCCGCCACCTTGTTGCTTGACGGCCTCAAGGCAACCGCCGCCGTCCTCCTGGTCGATCACTGGTATGGTCAGACGCCCGCCCATATGGCAGCGCTCGGCGCGTTCCTGGGCCACGTCTATCCCGTGTGGCTCCGCTTCAAAGGCGGTAAGGGCGTCGCTGCCTTCGTCGGCGGCCTGTTCGGCCTGTGCTGGCAGGCGGGGCTCGCCTTCTGCGCGATCTGGCTATTCATGGCCTATGCCAAGCGTTTCTCGTCGCTTGCAGCCATCACTGCCGCCATTGCAACGCCGCTGATCCTGCTCCTTTTAGGCCGCCCTTTGACAGCGGCGTTGTTCGCGCTCCTGACCCTGCTCCTGCTCTGGAAACACCGCGAAAACATCGCCCGCCTGCGCAGCGGTTCCGAACCCCGCATCGGCGACAAAAGCAGCGGACCGGTGCTGAATGAAACCACCTGACGGCACCGCCCTGCAAACCGAATTCTTCCCCGCGCCCGCGCTCCCGATTGCCGCCCTCGACGACGCGAGCCGCCTTGCCTGCCTGCGCCTGATCCGCTCTGAAAATGTCGGCCCTGTCACCTTCCGCGAGTTGATAAACCACTTCGGCGGCGCACAGGCAGCCCTCGACGCTCTGCCCGAAATGTCGCGCCGCGCCGGACGCGGCAAGCACCTGAAACTGTTTGCTGCGGGCCTTGCCGAACGCGAACTCGAAGCCGCCACCAAGGCCAACTCGGTTCCCATCTTCACCATCGAACCCGGTTACCCAACGGCGCTCGCCCAGATCGACCATCCTCCGCCGATGATCTACGCTCGCGGCAACTCGAGCCTGTTGGCCAACGACATGATCGCCATTGTCGGCTCGCGCCTCGCCTCCGCTGCCGGTATCAAATTGACCCGCCAGTTCGCCGCTGAATTGGGCCAAGCCCATCTCGTCATCGCCTCCGGCCTTGCCCGCGGGATCGACGGCGCGGCCCACGAAATGGCGCTGCCCACCGGCACTGTCGCCGTCGTCGCCGGCGGCGTCGACGTCATCTATCCGCCCGAGCACGCCAAACTCTACGCCGACATCACCGAGCGCGGCTGCATCATCACTGAAATGCCGCCCGGCTATCGGCCCCGCGCGCAAGATTTCCCGCGCCGCAACCGCATCATTTCCGGCGTGTCCCTCGGCGTTGTCATCATCGAGGCCGCCAAACGCTCCGGCACCCTCGTCACCGCCCGCTTCGCCGCCGAACAAGGCCGCGAAGTCTTCGCTGTTCCTGGCCACCCGCTCGACCCGCGCGCCGAAGGCACCAACCGACTGCTCAAGAACGGCGCGACGCTGACCACCTGCACCGCCGACATTCTGGAGGTCTTAGGACCCATCACCGGCCGCGCGCCCG
The DNA here is from genome assembly GCA_031417455.1 of Hyphomicrobiaceae bacterium. GTDB lineage: Bacteria > Pseudomonadota > Alphaproteobacteria > Rhizobiales > Hyphomicrobiaceae > JANXVY01. Next base: position 6,397 of record JANOVN010000051.1, read on the forward strand.
TCCAACTCGCCGAACCTGCAACGACTTTCACCCCGCTCCCGCCATCCCCGCCGCCCAGCCTTTCCGACAGCGACCTCGATGCCGTCATCGCAACGCTTGGCCCGGCCCCCATCGACATCAACGCTATCGTGCACGCGACCGGCTTGGCCATCCGCTCTATTCACATTGCCCTCATGGAACTCGACCTTTCAGGCCGCATCGAACGCCACGGCAGCCAACTCGTCTCGCTGCGCCTCTAATACCGTCGCGCAGAAGTTCTGACTCTTTGGTTTGTCGGCTGCGCGACGGTATTCTCCTTTGTTTGCGCGTCATCGCACTGCGATGCTTCGCATCGACGCCGCGTCGATCTGAAAGATCGCCTGTGGCGAGGCAACCCCACGCGCGGATACCAACGCGAATAAGTCAGTACTTATGCGCGTTGGTATCACAGGGTGTTAAAGGCCCCGGCCGGAGCGCGTTTTGCGGGTGAGGCCGAAATGCCACTGCCCGGCGTTGTGCAACGATCGTCTTAGCGCGAGACGCTCTGGTTAGGCGGGCCAACCAACAGCATGTGTCCCTATTCACACAATGTCACGCTCATGTGGCGCATCGGGCACAAATATGTGCCGGATTGACACGCGCGTTAGTGGTTCCTTTAGACCCTCCGACTTACGCTGAAGGCCAAGCTTTCATTCTGTCGTTGCTGGAGTTGGACGATGGCATTTCACGCAACTGCGCTCGAAACCCTGGCCCACAAGCCCTGCATTACCGCCGTCGATGTCGTGCGCCTTCACGATGCGTTGACGTTCGATGGGCCGGTCACCGAGCATGAAGCCCGCGAACTGTTTGCAATTGAGCTGTCCGCTTGCGAAAAGCACCCGAGCTGGAAGGGCTTCTTTATCGATGCCCTGACCGAATTCGCCGTCCATCACACCCCCCCGCATGGCTATCTGACCGCGCTGAAGGCCGACTGGCTCTTGCGGCTGGCGGCCCCGCAAGGCCGCGTTCTGTCGCCAAATATCCTCTCGCTGCTGCAAACCTTGCTGTCGCTCGCCCGCTGGGCACCCGAGCGGCTCATCTCGACGTTGCTTGATGAAGTCTACTGCGCCATAGCGGCCAGTGATGGTCCGTTGCGGCAAGGCCATGCATTTGCCCCCGGCACGATCACCGAGCGCGACTGCGATGTCGTGCGCAACATACTTTATTGCGCCGGCAGCTGCGGCCAGGGCTCGATTGCCCGCGTCGAGGCCGAGGGCCTGCTCGCCATCAACTCCGTCATTACCAATAGCGAACCGCTGGCCGCCTGGAGCGACCTGTTTGGCAAGGCGCTCGGTGACGCCATGCTCACCGTCTCGGGCCAGACCGGACCGGTGCGCGAAGTGTTCCTCCGCCCGGCTCACGGCAACTCTGGCAACCTTGTCGCTGGCTTGCGGACGAGTTTTTCGCGCTACCGTCAACAATCGAACGAAGATCGCGCAATTGCCGCACTTGAGCGTCAGCGCGTCGCAATCATCACCGGCGACGATATCCACCCGATGACTGCCGACTGGCTCGCCGGTGCGCTCGAACGCCACCATCAGCCGCCATCTGCCGCCGTTGCCGTCCTGTTGGAAGCGCTCGGCGAACACAACCGCAACCTCGACGGTGCACTCCTGCCGCTGGTTTGTGCCGGGCCCGCAACCCGCGCAGCTTAACGCTTCCCATGCGTCTCGCCCCTTGAGCTGCCAGAAATATGTCTTACAAGACATATCTGCTGGCCACCGGGGCGCTGTTGGACCAAGGGGATAGGAATCATGCTGTCGAAACCAAAGCCACGTTGGCGTGAACTGACGTGGATTTTGCTGCCCATCGCCCTATTGATCGCGGGAGCGTTTGCGCTCGCCTATCAGTTCGTAGGTCCAGCCCCCCCGCGCGAAGTCACCATGACCACCGGCAGCGACAAGGGTGCGTATCACGCCTTCGGCAAGAAATATGCAGAGCGGCTCGCCAAGGCCGGCGTCAAGCTCACCCTGAAGCCGTCCGCCGGTACGCTCGAAAACCTGTCCCGCCTCACCGATACCAACGCGCCGGTACACATTGGCCTCATTCAAGGCGGTCTCGCCAACGCCACCACCCATCCCGGCCTATCGTCGCTGGGGCGGCTCTACCTCGAACCCCTCTGGCTCTTTTACCGGGCGGATCTGCCGCTCGATCGGCTAACCAATCTGGTTGGCAAACGCATTGCAGTCGGGGCCGAAGGCAGTGGCACGCGGCCACTTGTCACCACTATTTTGACCGCCAGCGGCGTCACCTCGGATAACTCAAAATTCCTGGGATCTTCTGCGTCCGACGCCGTCAATATGATGGCGAATGGGCAAGCGGATGCCGTGTTCCTTGCGATGGCTGCCGAAAGCGAGCTGATCCAGAAGCTGCTGCACGATAAATCGGTTCGCCTGTTCAGCTTCAATCAGGCCGACGCGCTCACGAGGCTCAATCCGTACTTGAGCAAAATAACGCTTCCAGCCGGCGTCATCGATATGGCGGCCAATATCCCCGAGCAGGACGTAACGCTCGTGGCACCGGCCGCCACTCTGGTGGTGCGCAACGATCTGCACCCTGCTGTCGTCGGATTGCTCGTCGAGGCAGCCAAGGACATCCACGCCGGTGCCGGATTGTTCAAAAAGGCCAACGAGTTCCCCCAGGCGCTCGACACCGAGCTGCCGATGGATGCGGACGCGGCCCGTTACTACAAGAACGGCCCGCCGTTCCTGCAACGCTACTTGCCGTTCTGGGCCGCCGTATTCTTCGAGCGGATGACCGTTATGATCATCCCGATCGCAACGCTGCTGCTGCCGTTGTTCAAGGTTGTGCCGATGATTTACCAATGGCAGATCAAGCGGCGCATTCTGTTCTGGTATGAAAAGCTCAAGCGGCTTGAACGCGCCGTCAAGGCTGACCGGTCGCCCGCCCAGTTGGCCCTCTATCGCGAGGAAATCCACCGCATCGAGGATGCGGTAAGCATCATCCCCATCCCGCTCGCCTATTCCGATCAGTTGTACAACCTGCGCAGCGCCGTCGATCTCGTCCGCCAGCGCATTCACACGCTCGCTCCTCAATCTGCTGCTTAAGACAACCACCAAAACAACCGCTCCATCTCTCTCACTGGTTCCCCGGAATTTTGTGGCCCTTGTGGGCCATAAAATATCCGGGGTCTTTCCTCACTGCGAAAGGCAAAGACCCCGGATCGGCACGTGCAGGGCCGTCCGGGGACGCAAAGGGGGTGGGGAACGAGAGAGTGCGAAGCACCAGCGCAGTGCGGATGCACAAGCAAAACGTCTACGGATCACGATTCAGTTAATGTTGGCGGTCTGCTTAAGACCGGCCAGGCGCAACGCCGCATCCCGTTTCGAAAGTGGAACTTGCTCTGACGGGCGCTCAATCTATAGTCGCGCGCACCGTGAACCCTTTTTCGTAGCTGTTAGGGGAATCTGCTCGTCTCTGGCCGTTCAACCAAAAGGCAGCCGGGGCGCGGCTTGCCAGCTTTTGCTTGACGACATCTCGAAGGACTTAAGGCACACCCATGTTCAAGAAGATTTTGATTGCCAACCGTGGCGAGATCGCCTGCCGCATCATCAAAACCGCCCGCAAAATGGGCATTAAGACGGTCGCCGTCTATTCCGACGCCGACCGCGATGCGCTGCATGTGGAAATGGCCGACGAGAGCGTCCACATCGGCGCGGCTCCGGCATCGCAATCCTATCTGGTCATCGACAAGATCATCGACGCCTGCAAAAAAACCGGTGCCGAGGCTGTCCATCCCGGCTACGGCTTCCTATCTGAACGGGAGGCTTTCCCCGTCGCCCTCGCCAAGGCCGGTATTGTGTTCATCGGCCCCAACCCGGGCGCGATTGCCTCCATGGGCGATAAGATCGAGAGCAAGAAGGCCGCCGCCAAGGCCAAGGTTTCAACCGTTCCCGGCTTTCTGGGCGAAATTGCCGATGCCGCGCACGCTATCAAGATCTCCGGCGAAATCGGCTATCCCGTCATGATCAAAGCGTCGGCTGGCGGCGGCGGCAAGGGCATGCGGATTGCCTGGAGCGAAAAGGAAGTCGCTGACGGGTTCAACGCCTCGCGTTCGGAGGCCAAAGCAAGCTTTGGTGACGACCGCATGTTCATCGAAAAATTCATCGTCAATCCCCGCCACATCGAAATCCAGCTGATCGGCGACAAGCACGGCAACGTGCTGTATCTGGGCGAGCGTGAGTGCTCCATTCAGCGCCGCAACCAGAAGGTCATTGAAGAAGCACCCTCCCCATTGCTGGACGAAAAAACCCGCAAAGCCATGGGCGAGCAAGCCGTAGCCCTTGCCAAGGCCGTCGGCTATGACAGCGCTGGAACGGTCGAGTTCGTGGCAGGTCAGGACAAGAGCTTCTTCTTCCTTGAAATGAACACCCGCCTGCAGGTCGAGCACTGCGTCACCGAAATGATCACCGGCCTCGATCTCGTCGAGCTGATGATCCGCTCGGCGTACGGTGAAAAGCTCAAGATGAAGCAGTCCGACATCAAGCTCAACGGCTGGGCCATCGAAAGCCGCGTCTACGCCGAAGACCCCTACCGCAAGTTCCTGCCCTCCATCGGCCGCCTCGTGAAATACCGTCCGCCCGCCGAGGGCATCTTCAACGGCTGCACGGTGCGCAACGATACCGGCGTGACCGAGGGCGGCGAAATCTCGATGTACTATGATCCGATGATCGCCAAGCTGGTGACGCACGCGGCGACCCGTGAAGCGGCCATCGACGCCCAGGCCGACGCGCTGGATGCCTTCTACATCGACGGCATCTCGCACAACATTCCGTTCCTCACCTCGCTGATGCAGCATCCGCGGTGGCGTTCCGGCAACCTGTCGACCGGGTTCATCGCTGAAGAATACCCCGAAGGCTTTGCCCCGCGCGCGCCCAAAGGTTCCGAGTTCCACGTCATGGCAGCCGTCGCCGCCGTGATCGACCACAAGAGCAATCTGCGCCGCCGCGAGATCTCCGGCCAGATGAGCGGCAAGGTATTCCAGTTTGCGACCAACCGCGTCGTCAAAATCGGCGAGGCCGTCCAAAACCTCGAAGTGGCTGGTGGCGTCGACACGCCGCTTTACGTGACGCTGCACGACGACCAGCGCGCGCGCGGCGAGACGCTTGAAATCCTGTCCAACTGGATGCCGGGCGATCCCATCTGGCACGGCACCATCGGCGGAACTTCGGTCACGGTCCAGGTACGCCCGATCCTCAACGGCGTAAATCTTGCCTATCGCGGCATCCAGGCCCCCGCTTACGTCTACACCCACAGGGAAACAGCCCTCGTCGCGCTGATGCCCATCAAGGTGCCAGCCGACATGAGCAAGTACCTGCTGTGCCCGATGCCCGGCCTCATCAAGTCCGTCCACGTCACCGAAGGTCAAAGCGTTCAGGCAGGCGACAACCTCGCCATCGTCGAGGCCATGAAAATGGAAAACCTGCTGCGCGCCGAACGCGACGGCGTCATCAAGAAGATCAACGCCAAAGCCGGCGATAGCCTCGCGGTCGATGCCGTGATCCTGGAGTTCGCTTGAATTTGAGAATGGCCCAAACACCCACTCCATGGCCGCCCGTCTCGGCCAAGGGCCGAGCTACGCTCGGGGGTGGCGGCCATCCAGGGCCACAGAAGCGAACCTCAACACGCGGCCCCTGAACGACCGGCTTAACACCCGGCCATACCCTTGAGGTTCAACGGCGAAGGGCTGTTCAATCGTGCAGGCAATTAAAGATCGGCTGGCCGTCCTGTTCAAACACGAAGCGGCGGGCGGCGTCGTGCTGCTGGTTGCGGCGCTGCTGGCGCTGGCGCTGGCCAATTCACCGCTCGCTTGGCTGTACGACAACCTGCTCGATACGCCGGTATCGGTGCGGGTGGGGGCGTTCGGGATCGATAAGCCGCTGCTGCTGTGGATCAACGACGGTTTGATGGCGATCTTCTTCTTTCTCGTCGGGCTTGAGTTAAAGCGCGAGCTGCTGATCGGCGATCTCTCGTCAGTGCGGCGCGCGATGCTTCCAGCGGTGGCAGCAATCGGCGGAATGGTGGTCCCGGCGCTGATCTACGCTGGCGTCAATGCGGGTAACCCTGTGGGCCTCAAGGGCTGGGCTATTCCAGCTGCCACCGACATCGCCTTCGCGGTCGGCGTGCTCGCGCTGCTCGGGCCACGCATTCCGCCTTCGCTGAAAGTGTTCCTGCTCGCGCTCGCGATCATCGACGACCTGGGCGCGATCATCATCATTGCGCTGTTTTATGCCCATGACCTTTCAACGACTGCCCTTGGTCTGGCGCTGATCGGCATTACCGCGCTGGTTGCGATGAACCGCGCCGGGGTGCGAACCTTCGCGCCCTATGTCATCGTCGGCATCATCATGTGGGCGTGCGTGCTCAAGTCGGGGGTCCATGCGACCCTGGCAGGCGTCGCCTTGGCATTGGCGATCCCGCTCGACCGCGACGCAAACGGCTCCTCCATGCTCGAGCGCGCCGAACACGCGGTCGCGCCCTGGGTGCATTTTGGCGTCGCGCCGATCTTTGCCTTCGCCAATGCCGGGGTGTCGTTGGCGGGCGTCACGCTCGCTACTGTGTTTGCTCCCATTCCGTTAGGCATCGCAGCGGGCCTTTTCCTGGGCAAGCAACTGGGAATTTTTGCCGCCACTTGGGCGGCGGTCCGGCTTGGCTTTGGCGATCTTCCGGCGGGTTCATCCTGGCGGCAGGTCTACGGCGTCGCCATCCTCGGCGGCATTGGCTTCACCATGAGCCTCTTCATCGGCACGCTCGCCTTCCCAGATCCGGCCTACGCGGCTCCGGTTCGTGTCGGTGTGCTGCTGGGGTCGTTTGCCTCGGCCTTTGCTGGCTATGCCCTACTGTACTGGAGCGCTCAGGCAACCCCCGTTGCCCAGTTCTCGGACAAGTCGCGCACGCCCTTCCTCGATTGAGTTGAGCATCGAACGAAGCCAGCCGTTGTCGACCGGCTCGCGGGCGTATAGGTGTCCACCCATGCTCCATTCCCTTTACGCCACCTACGGCTACATTCCCCGCGACCTTGCCGAGGTTGCCAGCGGCAGCGTGCAAACCTCGCCGCTCGTTCCGGGGTCAGCCTCGCTTGCTGATCTGGCACCTGCCAGTTGCGCCAGCTTCATGTTGCATGCACCTGCCAGCACCATCGAGCGCCGCCATGTGATGGCGCTGGCGTTGCGGGCGCTGGTGCCGGGAGGCCCGCTCACGGTGCTGGCGGCCAAGGACAAGGGCGGCACGCGGCTCGCCGGTGAACTCGAAGCGTTCGGATGTGGGGTCAACGAATCCCACAAGCGCCACCACCGGATCGTCGTAACCACGCGGCCCGATCAGCCCACAGGGCTCGACGACGCAATCGTTGCCGGTCAACCGCGGGAGTTGCCCGATGTCGGCTTATGGTCGCAACCGGGACTGTTCAACTGGGACCGGATAGACCCCGGCAGTCAGCTCCTGCTTGATCACCTGCCGCCGATGTCGGGTCGCGGTGCCGACCTTGGCTGCGGCCTGGGCGTGCTCGCGCGGGCCGTCATAGCGCATGGGCTTTGCCGGGCCATGACGCTGATCGACATCGATGCACGGGCGCTCGCCATGGCGCGGCTCAACGTGCCCGGTGACATCGTCACCACACTATGGACCGACGTGCGCAGCGCCAACAACCTGCCCAACGGCCTCGACTTCGTGGTGACCAATCCGCCGTTCCACGATGGCGGCGAAGAAGATCGTGCGCTTGGTCAGGCGTTCATCCAAAAGGCGGTCGCCATGCTGCGTCCCGGCGGCCTACTTTGGCTGACGGCCAACCGCCACCTGCCCTACGAGGCAACAATCGTACCGCTGTTTGGCACCGTCGAACAGGTCGCCCAAGCCAAGGGGTTCAAGATCTATTCAGCGCAAAAGGAAACGATGGTCGCAAAGGCCAACGCCCGCAAGCCTCCCTCGAAGAAAGTTGCCCGATGAAGGCCGTCATCCCCACGATGCGGCTCGACCGGTTGCTCGCCAACATGGGCTACGGCTCGCGCAAGGACATCCAGGCGCTGGTCAAAGCCAGGCGCATCCTCCTCGACGGCGTGCCCATGACTGACGCTGACGCGCATGTGCCGGTGTCGCCAGAGCTATCTACTCGCATGAAGGTAGCGGGTGCGCCGCTCGATCCACCGCCGGGCCTTGTGCTCCTGCTACACAAGCCGCTCGGCGTGACCTGCTCGCACAAGGAAGCCGGGCCCCTGGTTTATGGCCTGCTGCCGCCGCGCTGGCGCGTGCGCAAGCCCGCCATTTCCACCATTGGCCGCCTCGACAAGGAGACGTCCGGGTTGCTGCTGATGACCGACGATGGCGCGTTGCTGCATCGGGTGATCGCGCCCAAGAGCAACGTGTCCAAGCGTTACCGCGTGACGCTGGCGCGCGCCTTGCGCGGTGACGAAGCCGCCACTCTCGCCTCGGGCACTGTGATGCTCGACGGCGAGGACAAACCGCTGTTGCCCGTTGCAATGGAGATCGTTCCAGGCCACCGCGCGAACGAACCCGTCGTTTTGGTGACGCTGACCGAAGGCCGCTACCACCAAGTCCGCCGCATGTTTGCATACCTCGGCAACCACGTCGCCCTCCTCCACCGCGACCGCGTCGGCGGACTTAACCTGCCCGATGATTTGCCCCCCGGTGAATACCGTGTCCTCGATGCCGGGATGACCGCGCAGATTTTTGGCTAGACGCACCGTCCCAAAATAGGACACAAAAACAAGTCGTTAACCACATGTTCATAGCTGACAGGGGGGTTAAGAGCGGGTAACCTGCGTTAAGAGTAACTTAACGAGTGTCCAGCGTGCCCAAGCTTTTGTTCTCGTATGAAGGTCAAATCGGCATCAAGCAATTCTGGCTTGGCCTCTTCTCCGTCCTTGCGTCGACCATCGCGCTGGCAACCATCGTCGGGCTCGTGCTCGGCGTCGTATTGGCCATCAGCGGTGCCAGCCAGGAAGCGCAGGAATACGCCGTCATCGGCGGCACGTTCCTCGTCGTAGGCTACGCCATCTGCACCCAGCTCGCCGTTACCGTGAAGCGCTGCAAGGATCGCGGTCGCAGCGGCTGGTATGCGCTCCTCACCCTGATCCCATTCGTCGGCCTCATCTGGCTCGTCGTCGATTTGGGGCTCCAGCGTGGCGCAAGCGACAAGGCTGCGTAAGGGAACAGGACGTTGGGAATAGGGAGTTGGGAATAGGGAGTTGACTTTCCCGCCTGACAACTTCCTACTCTCCACTCTCCACTCCCAACTCCCTTGGCATTCCATGATCGCGCTCTTTTTTGAAGTCCTGCCAAAGCCCGGGCAAGAGGGCACCTATTTCGAGATGGCGGCCAAGCTCAAGCCCGCGCTCGATGCCAGCGGCGGCTTGCTGTTTCTTGATCGCTCGCGCTCGGCGGCCCGCCCTGGCTGGTTCCTCTCCCATCAATTCTGGCGCGACGAAGCCAGCATGACCCGCTGGCGCGTCAACCCCACCCATCACCGCGCCCAAGCCTGCGGCCGCACGGATGTGCTGGCAGACTATCGTCTTCGCGTGGCTCAGGTCGCCGCCAGTGTCGCGTGCGGCCACGCCATCATGCATGAGCCGCTTGCGGGTGCTGCGGCCTACAACGATCCCCACGCCGTCCCCGAACGGTTCATCGTCTCCACCCTTGCAAGTGCGCCGCTTTCGAGCATTGCGGGTGAAACCTTCGCCAGCGTCTACGACCCCGCGCTCACCGTTCATGTCACTCCCGTCGCCAGTGCCGCCGAGGGCCACGCCATCCTCGCCCACGTAGCCGACAATCCAGCACTCAAGATCGCCCGCCTCTGCCTCATCTCGCGCGATTACACCCTGCGCGACCGTACTGAAGCCCCACAATTTTTCGAGCCGGTGGGATTGGGGTAGTACCACTCCAGCCTAAATTGAACCAAGCCGCCCCGCTCTAACGCCGGGCGCTCCATGCGCAACATTGTACCCTACGTCACCAACGCCTTCGCCCGTTGCAACCCGCGCACGCTGTTACCAAGATACACGACCTCCGCCGACGTCAGATCCGCCAGCGTCAGCGTCCGCTCGACCGCCCGCCCCTCAGCCATCAACTGCGCCCGCAACACGCCCGGCAGCGCCCCCGCGCTCAACGGCGGCGTCAACAAAACGCCATCGCGCTCGATAAAGATCGTCGTCCGGCTCCCCTCGGCGAGTTCGCCCTTTTCGTTCAAATAAACCACCTCGTCGGCCCCAACCGTATCGTGGAATTGCTGCCACTCACGATCATACAGCTGCCGCTCCGTCGTCTTGTGGGCCAAAAACGGCTCAGCGCTGTTCACCCGCGTCGGCGACACCACATAGCCGATCTCGGCGCCAGCCACAGGCGCTGCAATCGGCGTCGCCGTGACCGTCACAGACCCATCTTCCGCCAGTAACAGCCGCACCCGCAGATGCTGCGACCCGACGCCTTTTTCAGCGAGGGCCGCGCGCACCTTGGCCTCATCACACTTGAACCCGAAGTGGGCCGCCGACTTCTGCAGCCGCGCCAAGTGCCCATCGAGCAACCAGAACGCACCCTTGGGCCCAGCGCCTGGATCAAACAACGCCGTCTCAATCAATTCAAATTTGCGCACCTTGTCGGTCAGGAACTTCATCTTGAGCAGGCACTCGGCATATTCCCCCACCCCCCCGCTATCGGCGACGACGCCCGAGCCGATGCCCATCTCGCCGCTGCCATCTGGAAAAAACACCGGCGTGCGAATCGCGACGTTGAACAGCGAATGACCATCTGGTGAAATCCGCCCGATAGCCCCGCAGTAAACCCCGCGCGGACTGTCCTCCAATTCAGCGATCAGTTCCATGGCGCGAATCTTGGGCGCACCGGTTACCGATCCGGGCGGAAAAATCGCCTCCAGCAAATGCGCAAGCGACGTGCCCTGAACCACCGTCGCCGTGACGCCAGACGTCATCTGATGCAGCGTCTTGAAAGTTTCGACCGTGAACAGGTCCGTGACATGGACGCTGCCGATGTCGGAAATCCGCCCGAGATCGTTGCGCATCAAATCGACGATCATCAAGTTTTCAGCGCGCTGTTTGGTATCGCTGGCGAGTACGCGGCGGGCCTCGTCGTCTGCCTCTTCGGTCGCCCCGCGCGGGCTTGTCCCCTTCATCGGCCGCGTCGAGACGACCCGCCCGGACTGCTCGATGAACAGCTCCGGCGACGCCGACAGGATCGTCACATCGCCCGTCTCGATGATGCCGCCATACGCCACCCTCTGCTTCTGCCGCAGTTCGCGATAGAGGGCGACCGGCGCACCCTCTAGCTCGAAGCGGGCGCGGAACGTCAGGTTCATCTGGTAGATGTCACCCGCCTTGATGTATTCCGCGACCTTGGCAAAGCGCTTTTCGTATTCAGGCCCGCTCCACGAGTGCGAGACCTTGGTCAGTTCGGGCTTGCCGTGTTGGGGCTGCGCTGCCAGCCACGCCTCGACCTGTATGCTACCCATGATATTCGGCGCTGTAAACAAGCCAAACCACAGCAGCGGCACCGTCCGCTTCGCCGGCATCAAATGCGCGAGCCGCGGCTCCAGCACATACCCCAGCTCATAGGCGAAGAACCCTGCCGCATGCAGCCCGCGCCCGCGTGCTCCTTCAAGCCGCACCAGCGCATCCGCCACCTCGTGCGGCTCGTCCGCCCGGATAATCTCGACCGCGTTTTGATACAGCGCCGACGGCGCGCCCGACCCGGTATTGTCGTCAAGCAGCACATACGGCTGCCATGCGCCTGGATCGAAACACGGCGAGGACGCGGGTTCGTTGTGTGCGTCCACCGTCATGGTCCCTTGTAGCCCGAGAGTGCAAAAAACAAGACGCGCCGCTTGTCATTGATCCCGGCCGGCACATCGCGAATGGCCACCGGCACGACACCGCCGAACGCCTCGAACACCGAACGCTGCCCTGACTTCAAGGGCGCGCCAGCTACCGCAATCGTGCCCAGCGTCACCAGCAACGCGGGCTCTTGTGCGCCGCCCTTGAAAGACCGCGTCAATTCAAAATGATCGTGGGGCCGCGCTGCAGCCTTCCACGCCAAAACCGGCGTCGGCTCGGCGCGCATATAATACAGCAGCTCCGCCGTGACGGACCGGTCGTCAGTCACCACCGACGCATAGGGCTTGCCAGCAAGCCTTGCAGCAGCAATCTCCGCCCGCGTCGCCGCCGCGATCTCGCGCCACCCCAACGTCCGCGCCAACGGATCTGGCTTTACCGGCAAGCGAACCGCGCCCGCTGTCGCCGTCGCGGCAATCAACACGGCCAGCACGGCTGCATGGATCCAATAACTCGCCTTGAGCCAGCCCCACGCGGCATCCCGCACCAGCGTCGCGATCACCACCACCACGCCCGGCACATAGGCGACCGCCGCCCAATTGGGATGCGCGCGCGACACGAACGCCTGCACCGTGATGATCGCCACCAGTGGGAGACAGAATGCCATCAACAGCCGGTCGGCTTCCGGCAGCCGCGCTTTCCACCCGCGCCAGATAATCACCAGCAATCCGGCGAAATACAGCGGCCCGAACACGCCGAACTGACTGCCGAAAAACTCCAGAGCCTTGGCTGGATGAAACAGCCCGCCCTCCCACTTGGCATTGTCCGCTGTATGCGAGAACGTCGCAAAACTATGCGCCTGGTTCCACATCATATTGGGCACGATCATTGCGACACCCAGCGCTAATCCTACCCACAGCCGCTTGTCGCGCAGTACATTGCGCCGCTCGGGCGTCGCGATCAGATAAAGCGCGCCGCACAAGATGAACCACGCCATCGCGTACTTGGCGTTCAATCCCAGGCCGAATGCGACACCCAGCAAACCCGCCGGCCACCAGTCCCGCGTCTCAAACAGCGCCGCAAAGGCCAAGATCGCCAGCGCCCAGCACAGCAGCAGCGGCACGTCGGTCGAGATGATCCCAGCCGAAAACGACACCCCCGGCAGAAGCGCGAATGCCACCGCCGCCAGCGCACCCACCCGCGATTCGTACAACCGCGCACCCAGCGCAAACACGCTCAGCGCCGTCAGCGTATGCAGGATCGGCGCAGGGCTGCGAATACAAGCTTCACCCTGCCCGCATACGCTCGTCGCCAACGCAATGATCCAGGCAATCAGCGGCGGCTTGGAATAATACCCGAATGCCGGTTCGACGCTCCACGCCCAATATTGCGCCTCGTCAAAGAACAGATCCGTCTTGTTGAACACCAACGCCACGAGGCGAACGGCCAGCAGCGCACCCAGCACAAGGACCATCCAAACCGGCACAGCCAGCGGCCCAACCTGCCAATGGCCCTGCCGTGTCGAAGCTGCGCCGTCGTTCACCCGCAAATCCATCAACCGTTCGTTTCCCTGAGTCGTCGCTAAACTAAAGTCCTAGCCCACGTCCCGCCGGTCATCCAGCCCTCTAACGCAGCGCCCCTAGCCCAGCCCCTTCTGTAACCCGCGCACAAACGCTGGCAAGCCGGACTGGCGGTCACGCTTCAACCGTTCCGCCGTCAAAATCGCCCGCAACCCAGCCAAGCTCTCCGCCAAATTCTCATTGACCACCACGTAGTCATACTCCGCCCAATGCGACAGCTCGGTTGACGCTTCCGCCATTCGCCGCGCCACCACATCGGGTGGATCGAGCGCGCGCGTATTGAGCCGTTGCTCCAACGCCTTGCCCGACGGCGGCAGAATGAACACCCGCACCAGATCGTCCGCCATCTTTTCGGCGAGCTGGTGCGCGCCCTGCCAATCGATGTCAAACATCACATCATGCCCAGCCGTGACGGCGGCCTCGACCGGCCCGCGCGGCGTCCCATACCGGTTGCCGAACACGGTCGCGCCTTCGAGCAGATCGCCGCGCGCCTCCATCGCCGCATAGCCGCCAGCGTCCGTGAAGTAATAATCCTTGCCCTCGACCTCACCCGGTCGCGGCGTCCGCGTCGTCACCGACACCGACATGGTGATATCGGGGTCTGCCGCCAGCAGCGCGCGCGACAGCGTGGTCTTGCCCGCGCCAGACGGCGACGACAGCACGAACAGCAAACCCCGGCGTTGAATGTTGGTATGCGAATTGGGCATGTCGGCACTCACTCGATATTGGCGACTTGTTCGCGCATCTGGTCGATCAACACCTTCATGGCAAGACCACAGCGCGAAATTTCCGGATCGTTGGCCTTGGAGCACAACGTATTGGCCTCACGGTTGAATTCCTGGGTAAGAAAGTCGAACTTGCGGCCCACAGGCACACTCTCGGCAACGAGGTCGCGCGCCGCTGCGATATGCACCGCCAGCCGCTGCAGCTCTTCCTCGACATCCGCCCGCGTCGCCATCAACACCGCTTCCTGATGCAGCCGCTCGGGCTCGAACGAATTCGACGTCCCCAGCAGCTTCTGAATCTGCTCGTTGAGCCGCGCCGCTATCGCCTCAGGCCGTCGCGCAGGCGAGGCTGCCACCCGCCCGACAAGCGTCTCGATCTCGGCCACCTCGGCCGCCAGGATCGCCGCCAGCCGCCCGCCCTCGACCGCCCGGTTCTCGACAAACTGATCGAGCGCTGTCTCAAACGTCGCCAGCATCGCAAACATGCGCGCCGCCTGTTCAGCCTCGGTCTCGCTCACCTCGACGACTTCGAGCACGCCGCGCAAACCCAGCAACCCTTCGGTCGCCGCAGGCGGCCCGCCCGTGATCTGCCGCACCCGCTCCGCCGCCGCTGTCACCTGCGCCAACGCCGCCTCGTTCAAACGGATTTCGGGTGCCGCCGCCGCCTTGTCAAACTGCAGGTTCACGCTGACATTCCCGCGCGCGATCCGCTTCTGCACCGCCTCCCGGATCTTCGGCTCCAGCGCATCGTTGCCGTTGGGAAGCCGCGTCCGCAGATCGAGCCCGCGCCCGTTCACCGAACGGATCTCGAAATACCAGCTTGCATTTCCGCTCGCACCCTCGGCGCGGCCAAATCCCGTCATGCTCTTCATCGGCTATCGCCCGCCCTCTCGTTTCGAGCGCAAACCTATACCTGCACTGGCGAAAAAAGCGAACAGGGTGCTGGCTCCTGTCCCTTTTCCTCTCCCGTCCCGGGAGAAGCTAGCAGAGATCAATCACCGCACCATCTTCGACAGCCGCGCAATCCACGCCATCACATCCGCCTTCACAAAACCAGCCTGCGCCTTCACCCATTCCCGCTGCGGCTTCAGGGAAATCCAGGTCCTGTTGACCCAGCGCTTGACCTCAACCCGCACATACCGGCCATTGCGCCAAACCGCCGACGCGCGGATTTCGGCAAACATCCGCTCTTTCCACGGCATAAAGCGCTCGTAAGCCGCCTTAAACCAGCCAAT
>JANOVN010000052.1:0-2752 GCA_031417455.1 Hyphomicrobiaceae bacterium
GCCTGTTTTAATTGGAGTGCGACGGTTGCGCCGCCGGGGCCGCCGCCTACGATGACGATGCGCGCGCCTGGCTCAGCGGTTGCGATGGAGGGCATCGATATCGCGCCTGCAGCGGACATGCCTGCGGCGGTTGTAAGTTTACCGAAGGTGCGGCGTGTCATTTGCGTCATAGATATTGGTCCCAAGGGAGATGGGTCGAAGAGGAGAACGAAAAATTTGCGACGACTTAGGTTCGCGCGCCGGATGCGGCAGGCGCTAGGCCCGGCGCAAAGCCTGCCTGTGCGAGCAAAGCATCGAGTTCTGGGTAGAAGAATTCGCGGCCAGGGTAGCCGGTGATGCGGCCAAGCTCCTCGCCACGGCGCACGAGGATGAACGTCGGCGTGTAAATGACGGGATTGAAGCCCGACAGTTCGCGACTCTTGCGGCGCACCTTGACCAGAGGGGCAAATCGGCCTTGCGCCGAGCGTGCATAACCACCGCCGATCTCTGCCTCCCATTTGCGGCAATAAACGCAATTGGGTTCATCGACCATGATCAGACCGAGACCACCGCTGCCGGCTGCGGCTTCGCAAGGCTCGCCTGGGCACGGGACGGCGGCGACAGCTGCCAATCCGGTCAAAAACGTGCGGCGGGCGAGACGTGCTCGCGAGAGGGATTTTACGCTTGGCATTGATCGAACGCCCTCATGGCTTGAATGTTATTTTGTGTTTGGAAACGCTGGTTGCGCAAAGCTGATACCGCGCGACGGTGCCCAGCGCTATAAACTTGTATGATAAGTTTTGGTTCGAACTAATTTCCCGAGTGAGCGTTCGAATTTACGTGGATCAATGACGACGGACAGCGGTTGAGCGAAACGATGGCGTTGAACGTGGAGGGATAAGACTGCCTGCCTCCCGCCCTCATGTGCTGGACCCGGAACTGCGCCACGCCAAAGTGGCTCTGGTGGGCCTGGATGACAGGTCAGGCAGGTAGAGGGGCTTGTTTCGGCGTCACGAAACCGTTACCGGTGGTGGGCTGATTTCACACGCTGGCGGAGACGGGACCCCACATGGCCGAAGAACCGATTGTTGCGCAAAAGGGCCCCTATCAGGTCGAACTCGTCGAAGGCAAAGCTTACTTCTATTGCGCGTGCGGGCGGTCGCAAAAGCAGCCGTTTTGCGATGGCACACATAAGGGCACGGGCCTGGAGCCGGTCCGGTTCGTCGCCGAACGCTCGGGCACGTTCAACCTGTGCGGTTGCAAGACGACCGACGATGCGCCGTTCTGCGACGGCTCTCACAACGTACTTTGATGGGGCTTGGATAACAGCGAGGCGTGCATGTCGACCAGTTATCTCGCTCAGCAACTCATCAACGGGGTAACGCTCGGCTCCATCTATGGCTTGATCGCCATCGGCTATACGATGGTGTTCGGCATCATCGGCATGGTGAACTTCGCCCACGGCGACGTGTTCATGCTGTCTACGTTCATTGCGCTGATCGTGTACCTGATCATGACGCAGATCCTGGGCGTCACGTCGATAGCGCTGACGCTCATTGTCGTCTTGTTCGGCGCGATGGCGCTGACGGCATTCTGGAACATCGTGATTGAGCGAATAGCCTACAGGCCATTGCGCGGGTCGTTCCGGCTCGCGCCGCTGATCTCAGCCATCGGCATGTCGATTTTTTTGTCGAACTTCGTGCAGGTGGTGCAGGGGCCGAATAACAAGTCGCTGCCGCCGATGCTGAATAGCGTCATCGTGCTGGCAGGCGACGGGCAGAACGCGGTTGCGATTTCCAACAAGCAGATCCTGGTGATGATTACCACGGCGGCGCTGTTGGCTGCGTTCTGGTATCTGGTGGCGAAGACGCCGCTCGGGCGAGCGCAGCGGGCGTGCGAGCAAGATCGAAAGATGGCGGCGCTGCTCGGCGTCGACGTGGACAAGACGATTTCGACGACGTTTGCAATCGGGGCAGCGCTGGCGGCTGTTGCGGGTTGCCTTTACATGATCTTGTATGGCGTCGTGAACTACAACGACGGGTTCGTGCCGGGGATCAAGGCGTTTGCAGCGGCGGTTCTCGGCGGGATCGGATCGCTGCCCGGAGCGGTCTTAGGCGGCCTGATCATCGGGTTGGTCGAGACGCTTTGGGCCGCCTATGTGTCGTCGGACTATAAAGACGTGGTGGCGTTCGCGGTGCTGGCGCTCACTCTTGTCGTCATGCCTTCGGGTCTGCTTGGCCGTCCCGACGTCGAGAAGGTCTGACGCATGAGCGAGGGGGGTGCACCGACGACGACACTCCGGTTACCGGCGGCGCTGCGTTCGGCGTTCGTTGCGGCAGCCGTCGTGGCGGCTCTCTGCTTTCCCGTGGTGTCATATCTCGCCATGCCGGGGCCCGGCGGGGATCTCGCCTTGCAGTCGCGGTGGACGCTGGTGGCCGAGTTGGCACTGGCAGTGTTTTGCTTGACGCTGCTGGTAGCGGGTGCGGGATGGCTCAGCCGGACACAGGCGGTGGGGGATGCACGCGTTGGACGCGACAGTGCGCTGGCGTCGATTGCGCGGTTTGTGCCGGTGGGGGGATTGGCTGCATTGTTGCTGTATCCGGCTGTGATCGTTGCGTTGGTCGGGTGGCCGGGTGCGATCAAGTGGGTCGATAACTTCGGCGTTCAGATTTTGATTTACGTGATGCTCGGCTGGGGTTTGAGCATCGTGGTCGGGCTGGCGGGCTTGCTCGATTTAGGGTTCATCGCGTTCGCAGCGGTCGGGGCATATGCC
>JANOVN010000053.1:0-5461 GCA_031417455.1 Hyphomicrobiaceae bacterium
ATTCGTTCGAAAATGAACCGCCACCTCGGCTCGCTTGGAATTTTGGTTCGGCAGCAAAGTTCGCAGGCAATCTGATATGCGTGAGATCGTCATCAGGTCTGGCGAGGTTGCGATCCGGGCACGACTACTCGATACGCTGACCGCGGACCAGATCTGGCGAGCCCTCCCCATCTATGCCGACGCGCGTACTTGGGGTCAGGAAATCTACTTCGCCGTTGCCATCGTGGGCCCGCCCGAATCCGGCGCCCGCGATGTCGTCCGCCGTGGCGAAATTGCCTACTGGCCGCAAGGTGCCGCGATCGCCATCGGCTTTGGCCCCACACCGGTTTCCCAAAAGGGCGAAATTCGCCTTGCTAGCCCCTGCAACGTCTGGGCAATAGCACTCGACGACGTCACCCAGCTCAAAGCCATCTACACCGGCGACCGCATCGCCGTTCTTGCAGCCGATAGTTGATTAAACGAACAGCACAGGCAGCCGCTCGGCGAGCAATCCCGCCAATTCATCCAGCGGATTTGCCACCAGCGGCTTGACCGCCGCGCACCGCGCCTCCACTGCCTCCAGGCTCGCCTCAGCGAGTGCTAGCTCCGCCATCCAGCCCATGTCGGCAAGATAATCGCGATACCCCTGCTCCTGCAGCGGCAACGAAGTTTGACGCGGCAGCAGCGCCACCACCGGCTTGCGCGCCCAAATAGCCTCAGAAATCATTGAACTTGAATCAACGCTCACCGCAATTCTGTCGCTCGCTTCAAACAACGCAGTTAGCGTTCCTGCCCCTTCTCGCCGCACGTCGATGAACTGAACACGTCCACCAGACCCATCGGCCAGCCTCGCAATCTCATCGCTGACCTGATCCGGCGTCCGCCGCGAGTTCGATACGATCCAACGAGATCGCGCCGCAACGGCTCCCTGCAAAAGCCCGAGCAAACGGTCCCAGTCGTCCCGCGCATAGCGTACCGTTCCGCTGTCCCCGCCAACAAGCAACCCTGTGACCGCAGGCTCCCCGCTCATTGCAGCACGAACCGGCATCGTTGCAGGATCGAACGCGCTGGGCTTCAGCGTCATCGCATGCGATGGATGCCCGCCGTTAGCCTGATACGACGTCAGCACAAGCGCAAAGTCATCCGGCCGGTACCGTCGCAGCGATCCGTAAAAGATGTTGGGACACCCATATGTCCGCGCCAGCGCCACATTGGCTGCCAGCGTATCGCCCCCCGCCGACACCACCAGATCGCATGCCGGAACCGGCCGTACTTTAAAACCCAACGCTCCCGGCACCGTACGTCGGCCCATGCGACCGCCATTGGTCAGCGCACTCAACGCGCGCGCCGGCAGCCAACCCGGCCTGGTGACGGCAATCCGCGTAATCTCAAGCTCCCGCCGCCGGGCAATTGCTGCACAAATCCCTTCCGCGAGGTGATAATGCCCCGGCTTCCCATCGCTGACGAGCAGCGTCCGCAGCCTGGAATGTACCGTGCCTGGGGTCATAGGATCTGGTCAAGCCATTGAATAGGCGCAGCTTCAACGCGCAGATGAATTTGGTGGGCCCGGAGGGATTTGAACCCCCAACCAGACGGTTATGAGCCGCCAGCTCTAACCGTTGAGCTACGGGCCCGCGCAAGTTCTAGAGGCGGGAGAATGCTGCTGGCACTCTAGCCTCCAGCACGCGCATAACGCCTATCGCAATCAAGCTAGCCTGTCACGGGCGACATAAAGTTCGATGAAAAATCAGGCCAGAAGAGTTCATTAAACGACGTCGGTTGTCCCTCTGATACCAGCGGGCATAAGTTCTGACTTATGCGCGCTGGTATCCGCGCGTGGGGTTGCCTCGCCGCAGGCGATCTTTCAGATCGACGCGGCCACGCGCAAACAAACGAGAATACCGTCGCGCAGCCGACGAACCAAAGAGTCAGAACTTCTGCGCGACGGTATGAGTTGACGCGGCTGACGATGAACGCAACAGCCGTAAAAGGTTAGGGTCCTTTTCGCTGTTCAATCAAAACCGGACGGACCCTAAGCGAGGTGCACGATCTCGACGCGGCCAGCGAGCGGCTCGGCACCGGGCTGTGCGGCCCAGTCCGCGAAGTTGCGCATCTCGCCCGATGATCGCAACTTGCGCAGCCGCGCGAAGTCGATCTCGCCGGTCACCCACTTGGGCTCATTCAAGACGCCCTCGGCCACCACGCCGGTGTCCGACATCAATGCATCCGGCGGCACAAAAATCCCTGCGGAACCGGCATTGCGATCCACCGCCGGCGACCACAGCGCATCGCCGACCGTCGGACTGGTCACGACCGCAAACTGGTTTTCAAGAGCGCGCGCCGCAGCTCCAGCCCGGATCCGGTGAAACCCAGAAACTCGCTCAGTGCACGAAGGCACCAGCAGAAATTCAGCCCCCGCCTCCGCCATCGCCCGTACCAGCAGCGGAAATTCGCTGTCGTAGCAAATGGCAATCCCAAACTGTCCGATGGCCGTGTCGAACACCCGTATCGTCGTCCCAGCAGTCACGCCCCAGTCGCGCTCGAACGGCGTCATGATGAGCTTGTCCTGCACCCCGACCGATCCCGCCGGCGTCACGAATTGGGCAGAATTCACAAAACCATCGCCCGCCCGTGACGGACCGCTGCCCACGAGAATGTACACATCATGCTTCTGCGCCAACTCGAGATGCAGCCCGATCCGGTGCTCGGTGAGATCAGCCACCGCCGACAGGGTCTTGAACAGATCGCCCGATACGTCCGGCCCCAATGCCGCTGCTTGCTCGATGGCCGCGTATTCGGGAAACACCAGCAGCTTCGCCCCGGACGCCGCCCCAGCCGCTACCCACGACGCAATCTTGGCATCCCACTCGTCAAGCGACTTTGGCTCGCCGATCGGATACTGCGCCGCCGCCACTTTCAACTTGCGCAACATCTATAATGCCTTGATCCAAAACTGCATTTGCTTGGCCGTCTCGTGGGGCTGGTCAATGTCCTTCCAAGAATAGGACGCGACAAGTCCTTCGGCCTTTTTATACCCGCGCTTCGTCCAGAAAGCATCGAGCGGCTGATAATCGGCAGGCCGCAACGGATGATCTGCGGGCCGCACCACGCTCGAAAACGTCGATTGGGTAAATCCGCCCAGTGACTTGGCCAGTGACTTGGCCAGTGACCTGGCATGAGTTTCGCGACGGTCGAAGAACGCGTGCCCCAATCCATGCCCGCGATGGCTTTTCAACAGCACGCTCTCGCTGCAATAAAATAGCTGGGAGAGGTCATAGCCCTTGGTCAGAAACGGTGCGCCGAACTCGCCCGCATGCTCAGCCATCGGAGCCCCGGTCGACGCCCCCACGATTTGGTCGCCATCAAACGCCACCACGCAGACCGCACCCTTTCCGGCCGCGAACTTCGCGAGATACTCTTTTTCGTAGGCAACCGTCCCATCGTAGAGATACGGAAAATCACGGAATACCGTGATCCGCAGTTGCGCCAGCGCCGCAAGCACAGGGACGAGCGCCGCACCTGTCAGCGTCTCAACCCGGATCGTGGATTTCGGCTCGCTCACGCTTTCTTCTTCTTTTCGATTTTGTTTTTCGGTCCGCACAACACGACCTTGGGAACGTGCGCCTTGGCATCGTCTGGCGGCATGCTGCAATACGAACAGATAATCAGCTTGTCGCCGACACAGGCCTTGCGCGCCGCCGCTCCATTGAGCCCGATGACGCCCGAGTTCTTCACGCCCTCGATAACGTAGGTGGCAAACCGCTCGCCGTTGTCGATATTGTAAATCTCGACCCGTTCGTTGAGCAGTAACCCGGCCGCTTCGATCAGCACGCTATCGATGCTGATCGAGCCCTCGTAGTGCAGGTCGCACTCGGTCACGGTCGCCCGGTGCAGCTTGCACTTCAGCATCGTCAACATCATAGCCTCGTCACTCCAGTTAGCCGTGTGTAGGGCGGGTTCTAAATCAGGCCGAAACCTGTAAGATCCAGTCGGTCAGATTGTAATAGGTCGTGACGCGCGTGATCTTGCCGTCGCGCACGGCAAAGAATGTCCCAGCCGGCAGCACATAGGTCTGCCCGTTGGCCTTGGGTAGACCCTCTTCCGAATTTAGGTACGCGCCGTGCACATTGAACTCAGCTGCAGCGCGCGTCCCGTCCTGGCTCACCATCACAGCGATATTTTCGAGCTTTTCCTTGTAGTTGTGCGCCATTCTGGCGTTGAACGCCTTGAATTTGTCGATCCCCTCGCGGCGTTCACCCTGGTTTGGGTCATGAACCACATCGTCGGCCAAACACGCGATCATGCCCTCATGATCGCCCGCGTTAAAGCAGTCGTAATAGTGCCGGATGAGCGCTGCAGTTGCGCGGCGAGCAGCAGAGTGTTCAGCGGGTTCGGTCATGGCTCGGTCCCTGTTTTTAAGCGATTTTGCGTCATAGACTTTCGGCGCTTCGGAGGGAAGACCCTTTGATGCTGGTAGTCGCGCGTTAGTGGACTAGGCGTTAAGCAGGATACGTTCCATGCGCTATACCTGTGTTCAAGGGTGCGCGATGATAGGCCAAAGGCGATGGGCGGTAGCACAGGCACTAATGCAGCGAATGAGGGGTCCAATGTCGAATAATACGCCCAGCCAGCGTGCGGTGATGATCACCTACTTCCCGATGTTCATCGCCACGTTGTCGCTTCTGACCTCGATCTATAACGGCTATCTCAATTCCAAATTTCTCGATGTCATTCAAAACAACGTCGGGCGCGTCGAATACATGCGCACCTGCAAGGAAGTCGTCGACGCGTATTTTCAGCTGAAGTTCAAGGCAGGCGAGCTTCACCAGTCGGGCACGACAGCCAACGCCGCAGCGGTTGCCGACGCGGGCCTTGCGATCGCAAAATTCGGCGCGCTGAGCACCTATCTGGTCAATCTGCGCGACGAAACCGTCCGCGATCCCTACACCCAGTTCACCCGCAAGCTCGAACGCACTGTCACGTCGGCTCCGAGCCTTCCAGCAGAGCAATTCAAAACCGAGATCGCCTCTCTCGACGAAGCCTTCACCAACCTCAACAACGACTGCGTCACTTTCTCCAAAACCGCCCCCAAATAAAAACACGGCGGCCCATCACGGCGGCCCATCAGAGCCGCCGTTCCCAAGGTCCCAGGTCCAGGGGCGAGACCCATAGGCGCTATCATAGGCTTCACTTGCTTCTCCCGGTACGGGAGAAGGTGGCGCGCAGCGCCGGATGAGGGACTTGGAACTTGCTCAGAGCCTGCTTGTTGTCGAGTCCCTCACCTGTCACTTCATGACATCCTCTCCCGTACCGGGAGAGGAAAATCGGCGCATCTGCCCTAACTTCACGCCTATGCGACTTCGCGGGGGCATGCTTTTGGCGGAAGCACTCAAGGTCTGTGCCTTTAGAGGCTGATTCACGTTCTCGATGTCGGCAGATGGTGCCATCGCAAACGATCAGACCCTAGTGGACGAGGAAGACC
>JANOVN010000054.1:0-4508 GCA_031417455.1 Hyphomicrobiaceae bacterium
CGCTCGACGCCATTGTCGACGCAGAGCAAACACCAGTGGCGATCACGGTGAACTTAAAGCCGAACACTATTGAAATGGTACGGATGCTGGGCATTAAGAACGGCTGGACATTCGATGAGGCAATTGAGGAATGCGTCAGCCGAACCATATGGCCGAGCGTCGACAGCGCTTCCTGAACTTAAGCCGTCCGAGTGCGGGGTGCCGCCTTGATTGGCGTGATGTCGCGTTGGTAGAAATAGAACCCTGCGCCCAGCGCGATGATGGCCAGAATTAGATAGGTCAGGAAGCGTCTCATAGGCTTTCCTCCGATTGGATGTAGCCCCTATTGTATAGGGTGATCTGACAATCCTCCAAGTCAGTAAACGCAGGGCTGGCAGACATGTTCGCAATGTCGCCAGCGATTGCGCGCGCCGCGTCCATGCACTACCTGTGAGCCCATGACAAAACCTGCTTCCAAGACACCGGCAAAGCGCACCGCGGCATCTGGATCGCGCCCCGTCGTGACCCGCCGTGACGCGAAGATGCTGTCGGTGCGGGGCGCACGCGAGCATAATCTCAAGAACGTCGATGTCGATCTGCCGCGCGATAGTTTGATCGTGTTTACCGGCCTGTCGGGCTCGGGGAAATCGTCGCTCGCATTCGATACGATTTATGCCGAGGGGCAGCGGCGGTATGTCGAGAGCCTGTCAGCTTATGCGCGGCAATTCCTGGAGATGATGCAGAAGCCCGATGTGGATCACATCGACGGGTTGAGCCCGGCCATCTCCATCGAGCAGAAGACGACCAGCAAGAATCCGCGCTCGACCGTCGGGACGGTCACCGAGATCTATGACTACCTGCGCCTGCTGTTTGCCCGCGTCGGGGTGCCATATTCGCCAGCGACCGGACTGCCGATCGAGAGCCAGACCGTGTCGCAGATGGTGGACCGGGTGCTGGCGCTGCCGGAAGGAACCCGGCTGTTTCTGCTGGCGCCCATCGTGCGCGGCCGCAAGGGCGAGTATCGCAAGGAGATGGCCGAACTGCAGAAAAAGGGCTTCCAGCGCGTCAAGATCAACGGGACGTTCTACGAAATCGCGGACGCGCCCAAACTCGACAAAAAGTTCAAGCACGACATCGATGTGGTGATCGACCGCATCGTGGTGCGCGGCGATATCAAGTCGCGGCTGGCGGATAGCTTCGAGACGGGCTTGGCCCTTGCCGACGGGCTGATGATCGCCGAGTTTGCCGATAAGCCGCTAAAGCCCCCTCACCCCGACCCACTCCCGCAGGGGGACAGGGGGAAAAGAGGCAGCCTTGCGCTTAGTGCGACCGGCGAGGCGGAGGGTGACGCCGTTCGTCGCGTGATCGAGAAGCCCAAGCGAGGAAGCCGCAAGCTGGCGTTGGCTGAGAGCGAGGATTCGATCAACGAGGACATTCCCCCTCCCCCTGGGGAGAGCGCTAGGGTGAGAGGTGACGACGAAGACTCTGGCATCCTCAAGAACAAGAACGAGACGCACGAGCGGATCACGTTTTCGGCGCGGTTTGCATGTCCCGTGTCGGGGTTCCAGATTGACGAGATCGAGCCGCGATTGTTTTCGTTTAACGCGCCAGCGGGGGCTTGCCCCAAGTGCGACGGGCTCGGGACGGAACTCAAGTTCGAGGCGAACCTCGTAGTCCCGGATGGCGAGCTGTCGTTGAATGGCGGCGCGGTCTATCCGTGGTCGCGGACTGGGGCGTCGTCGCCGTACTACTTGCAGACGCTGCAGGCGATTGCGCGTCACTTCAAGGTGTCGATGGACACGCCGTGGGCCAAGCTTCCAATCAAGGTGCGCGAAGCAATCCTGTACGGCACGGAGGACGAAATCAGCTTTACCTATCAGGATGGGCTGCGGTCGTTCACGAGCGAGAAGACATTCGAGGGCGTGATCAACAACATCGCGCGGCGGTTCAAGGAGACCGATAGCGACTGGGTCCGCGATGAGCTTTCCCGGTATCAGAACGCGCATCCGTGCGACTCGTGCGGGGGCTACCGTTTGAAGCCGCAGGCGCTGGCCGTCAAGATCGGCGGTCGTCACATCGGTGAAGCCACCGAAATGTCGATCAAGAAGGCGAATGTCTGGTTTGAGGAAGTCCCGGCGACCTTCACGAAGCAGCAGGGCGAGATCGCGGTGCGCATCTTGAAGGAAATCCGCGAGCGGTTGCAGTTCTTGAACGACGTGGGGCTCGAATATCTGACGCTATCGCGCGCGGCGGGGTCGCTGTCGGGCGGGGAGAGCCAGCGAATCCGGCTGGCGTCGCAGATCGGGTCAGGCTTAACGGGTGTGCTGTACGTGCTGGACGAGCCGTCCATCGGGCTACACCAACGCGACAACGCGCGGCTGATCGAGACGCTGAAGCATCTTCGCGATCTGGGCAATACGGTCATCGTGGTCGAGCATGACGAGGATGCGATAATGGCTGCCGACTATGTGGTCGATATCGGGCCGGGTGCTGGCGTGCATGGCGGGCAGATCATTGCGCAGGGAACGCCTGCCGAAGTGATGGCCAATCCGGCGAGCCTGACGGCCAAGTACCTCACCGGCGAGTACACGATACGCGAACCCAAAAGTCGGCGGAAGCGGAACCCGAAGAAGACCGTCAAGGTCATCGGCGCGCGGTCGCATAACCTGAAAAACGTCACGGCGGAAATTCCACTCGGGCTGTTCACCTGCGTCACCGGAGTGTCGGGCGGGGGCAAGTCGTCGCTGCTGATCGACACGCTGTACAAGGCCGTGGCGCGGCGGCTGAATAACGCGCGCGAGCACCCCGGCGAGCATGACCGCATCGAGGGGATGGAACACCTCGATAAGGTGATCGACATCGACCAAAGCCCGATCGGGCGAACGCCGCGTTCCAATCCGGCGACCTATACCGGAGCGTTCACGCCGATCCGAGAATGGTTTTCGGGACTGCCGGAAGCCAAGTTGCGCGGGTACGGGCCGGGGCGGTTTTCGTTCAACGTCAAGGGTGGGCGCTGCGAGGCCTGCCAGGGCGACGGGGTCATCAAGATCGAGATGCACTTCCTGCCGGACGTGTACGTGACCTGCGACCAGTGCAAGGGCCGCCGTTACAATCGCGAGACGCTGGAAGTTAAGTTCCGCGATAAGTCGATTGCCGACGTTTTGGATATGACCATCGAGGAAGCGGCGGAGTTCTTCAAGGCGGTGCCGGCGATCCGGGACAAGATGGAGACGCTGGTCCATGTCGGCCTCGCCTACATCAAGGTCGGCCAGCAGGCGACGACGCTGTCGGGCGGGGAAGCCCAGCGCATCAAACTCGCCAAGGAACTGTCGCGGCGGGCGACGGGGCGAACGCTGTACATCTTGGATGAGCCCACGACCGGACTGCATTTCCACGACGTCGCCAAGCTGCTCGACGTGCTCCACCAA
Source organism: Hyphomicrobiaceae bacterium (assembly GCA_031417455.1). Taxonomy (GTDB): domain Bacteria; phylum Pseudomonadota; class Alphaproteobacteria; order Rhizobiales; family Hyphomicrobiaceae; genus JANXVY01. The sequence goes on from JANOVN010000054.1 coordinate 3,408, forward strand.
TTAGCGGACGCAGGGAACACCCTCATTGTCATCGAGCACAATCTGGAGGTCATCAAGACGGCGGATTGGGTGATCGATCTCGGCCCCGAAGGCGGCGACGGCGGGGGGCGGATCGTGGCCGAAGGCACGCCGGAGGACGTGGCCAAGGTCGCCGAGAGCTATACCGGACAGTATCTGCGCGACCTGCTGGTGCGGCGTCCATTGGGGCAGGTCGCGGGCGCTGCGGCGGCAGTTGGCAAGCGGATGAAGGCTGAGCGGGCGGCGGAGTAGGGGGGAGGGGGCTTCGCAAGTGTGCTGCCGCCCGCCCGTCGAGTACGCCGGGCTTCGCCTCGGCCGCTTCGCGGGCCATCCGCCAAGGTGCTCGGCTCTATTAGAAATTGCGCCAATCTGCGGGGCACAGTTTTTGTGACAATTGAACACCCTCAATTTGTCATCCTCGGACTTGATCCGAGGACCTATTTCTGGACGGGGGAGGTGCTTGGGGAGTGCGCGGGCGTGGCAAGGGATTGTGCTGGATTTCGTGTAATGAGCCATGGGTTGGATGGGTCCTCGGGACGAGCCCGAGGATGACACGTGGTGGGATGGCGATGACTGTTGAACTACCATCGTCCCGGCCAAGCGGAGCCTCTTGGCGAAGCGCCGAAGGCACGAGAGTTCTTTTTTGCGGCCCCTGCGTCCCGTGTCTGCACCGCACCGTAAGAACGCTGCAGTGCGCACGGGATGACAAGGGGAGAAAGAACGCTAGCTGAGCACACATGACAATTGTTCGGAAAGTTATCCCCGTGGGTTGGCGGCAAACTATTCTGGGCTGGTCCGTTTCAGAGGGGCGCTTTCCGGAGGCGTCTTTGGTTAGCGGGAACGGACCAGGGTCGGGGGAGATGGGCAACGCGGCCTGTCGAACTCGAGTTTGTGCGCCATCTCACTCGTGGACCTGGCGGCCCCACGCCGTATTCATAGTCGGCAAAATACAGCCCTGACGACGGAGCGTGCGCCCGGCGTGCTTGCGCACCGCGCGGTAGGTGCCGAGAATGGCGCACTTGATATTGCTGAGCGTGGTGTTGACCCATTTGAAGCAGGGCAGTTTCTCCGAGTGATTGGCGG
>JANOVN010000055.1:0-9540 GCA_031417455.1 Hyphomicrobiaceae bacterium
CCCGACGGCGTTGCGAGCCAAGCGAGCGATGCCGATCCGGGGTCTTTTCAAGCCTGTGAGTGCTAACGATCCCGGATCGGCGTGCGCAAGGGGCGCACTTGTCTTAGGACAATAGTGGAAGGAAAAATTCCCATCCGGTAAAGCGTTCAAAACCGGAATTTCTCGTAAGTCAGGTCATGGACTGGGGTGGTGAGCGTTTTGCGGACTGAGCTTGCCGCTGCGTCAACCCGGCCACCGGCAACGGCAACCAAGGCAACGCCGAAATAAAACGCAAGAACGTGCCTCAAGTGAAGCAAAACAAAGTGCCGGAATAACTCAGTGATGTGAGCCTAAGCTGCCCTCAATAATGCGGTGGCGGCGGCTCGTCGTACGAGCCCGGACCCGCATTGTCCTGGGCATCCCTCACCCGGTGCTCGAGCCTCTGCATCCGTCCCAGCACTTGGTCGTACTTGCTCCATTGCTCGACGATCGCCTTGTTCAACTGCTCGATCACGTCGTCCTGATACGCAATCCTCATTTCCAAGCTATCGATCCGCGCGCCCAAGTGCTGCAACGCAGTCGCGGCTAAGTCTGACATCGTGTTCGCCTTTTCGTATTTCGACCGAATCCAACCGCTTCTCAGCTTGGCCGCCGGTTGCAGCCGTTGACAGGCCGCAACACCCTCCACATCTTACGGCGGCACCAGACGCGCATAACCCTCGCTGATCGTATCGCACAGCAGAGCCTTGTAGTGCGCGTGGACCGGACTGCCCGGCAAAATCGTGCCCAGCGACATCTCGGCTTCGTCGCGCTTGGCGTAGACGATGGGCGTCGAAACTGGCACGTAATTCGCCCGGTGCTTGTTGAGGGTGGTGATAAGCCCGCGCATGAGGCCGTCGCGGTCCAACTGCGAGACGACGATCATCCGCATAGCCCCCTTAGTCAACGACACCAGATGGATGAACGACGACGACGCGGGCACATACAGCCGCCCGCGATGGGAATACGGCGCATCGGGGCGGTCACGCTCCTGAAACAGCAGGCTCGGCCATTCGTCGTCCCAGGTGATCTCGGTCCGGTAGGCGACAATGGCATCGGGATTGGTAAAGTCGGGACGCAGGGTCAGGTAGTTTCCGAGGTAGTGATCGACGGCGGCGCGCGTGTAGGCACCCATGTAAACCGGCGCGACCATGCCGCCGGCCGCATACCGCTCCATTGCGCTGGGTTCGGTGCCGGTCGCTGGGATCGCCGACTGCGCTACGCTGCCATGCCAATTGTCGCGCACGTCCTCGTAGTCGAGGCCGAGATAGGTACAAACATCAAACAGCGTCTGATCCCGCACGGAGCGGCCACCGAGCAGATTCTGGACCGTCTTCTCGTGACAATCGGCGGCGTCGGCCAGTTGTGCCTGGGTCAGCTTTTTTTCAATCATCGCCGTGCGAATCTGGTGGATCGCCTTCGCGCGCTGATCCACGGGAATCGACACAATCGGTTTGGGTTGCTGTTTCATGATGCCTGCGGTCAAGGAAAACGCATTTACCGGAAAATACCGGAATTTTCCGTTTCCGCCACCACAGACCATCAATCTGGTTGCTGCACATGTCGAAAACACGAGGCAGGATCTGTGCAGCTTGGTATTATCCCAAAACCGGCGGCTTCCAGCCATACAGCCAGTCATAACGGCTGATGAGCCGTGGGGCGGGGATCGCCTTCATCGCAAGGTTGCGGGCGAACGCCGAAGGCCCGCTCATGTGATAAACCGTGCCGTTGCGGCGTGCGCCTTTGGCCACGGTTGCTGCACGTTTCATGCGCTGCTTGGCATAGGCATCGAACGCCGCGGGAACATTTTCGGGCTGTTTGGCAACGCAAGCAGCCAGCGTCACCGCATCTTCAAGCGCCAACACCCCGCCCGAAGCCAGGAACGGCAACACGGGGTGGGCCGCGTCTCCCAGCAATGTAACGGGGCCATTTGACCATCGTGCCAGCGGCGGCACATTGAACAAGCTCCAGGATTTCCAGCCGTCACCGGTCTCCAGCAATGCCAAGAGTTCGGGTGCCAAATGTTTGATCCGCCCCATTAACTCGGCCCTATCGGCATCCCGGGCCCAGCCTTCGCTTGACGCCGTTTGCGGCAGGATCACGACGGCTGCGATCTCAGCACCGCCTCGCACCGGATAATGCACCACATGCGCACGCGGGGCGAACCACAGCCCAACGGCGTTGGCTTGTAGCGTGGGCGGTATGCTCACAGCAGGCAACACCGTGCGGTACGCACTCCAGCCTGCGTAACGCAGATCGACTCGGTCGGCGACGTAGCTGCGCACCTTCGACCACAACCCATCGGCACCAATGACTGCAGTCCCCATAGCAACCTTGCCTCCAGCCGAGATCAGCCGGACGCCGTCGGCAGCCGATTCAAGCCTATCGACCTGAAACCCGGTTTCGATCAGGATTGCAGGTTCGCGCTGCGCGGCAGCAAGTAGACTTCCATGAAGATCGGCGCGGTGGACAGTCCAATACGGCGCGCCAAACCGGGCGGTGATGCTTTCCCCGAGCGGCAGCGCTGACAGTATTGCGCCGCGCTGGCCATCATAGAGGCGGATTTGGCCGGGGGTGCCAACTTTGGCCTCCAGGGCCGCCCCAACCCCAATGGCGCGCAGGCAGGCGACCCCGTTGGGGCCGATCTGTATCCCCGCACCCGCCTCGCTGAACGCCTGATTGCGTTCAAGAACGCGGGATCTGATGCCGCATTTGGCCAGCGCCAGCGCCACCGCCAACCCCCCGATACCGCCACCCGCGATCAGCATCGGCCGACTGGGACGCGCCGTGAGGGCCACTTAAACGCCGTCGGCGACGAGGCAATTCTTAGGGTCCGTTTCATCCGCATGTAGCCGGGCGTCATGAACGTAGAGCGTCGAACAATAGGGGCACAGGATCTGCGCATCGGCTCCCATGTCGAGATACACGTGGGGATGGTCGTAGGGAGCGCGCGCGCCCATGCATTGCAGTTCCTTGACGCCGACGGAGATTTTCTCGACGCCGGAATCGTTGGCGAGATGGGGTACGGCGTGAGCAGCCATCTGAAAGTCCTTCGTTCTGAATTGAGCGGCGTGTGGCCAACACCATAGCCGCGCGAGACAAAAAATGATAGGACCACAGCATCGCAGCAGGGGGATTTGAATGCCGGTTTTCTCATCCGACGGTGTCGAAATTGCTTACATCGACGTCGCCAGCGCCAACCCGGCCAGCCATCAGCTGCCGGTGTTGCTGATCCACGGATTTGCCTCCCACCTCAACATGAACTGGGTGTCCACAAGCTGGGTGCGAACCCTGACCGGAGCCGGTCACCGGGTCATCGCCTTTGACAATCGCGGACATGGCGCCAGTCAGAAATTGTATGACATCGCTGACTATGGTGCCCCCCTGATGGCGCAAGACGCCCGCCGCTTACTCGATCACCTCGGCATCCAACGCGCCCACGTCATGGGCTATTCGATGGGCGCGCGAATTTCCGCGTTCCTCGTACTGCACCACCCCGAGCGCGTGGCGAGCGTCGTTTTCGGCGGCCTGGGCATCAATATGGTGCGCGGCATGGCGTCGGGCGGCAATGCCATCGCGGACGCCCTCGAAGCCCCAAGCCTTGCGGACGTCACCGATACTGGTGGCCGGGTGTTCCGTGCCTTCGCCGAACAAACCAAAAGCGATCTCCTCGCACTGGCCGCCTGTATGCGATCGGCCCGCGAACCGATCACGGTCGAGGCGATTGGCAAAATCCAGCGGCCCGTGATGGTCGCTGTTGGAACTGATGATGTGGTTGCGGGCTCAGGCGGCGAACTTGCGGCCCTCATTCCAGGCGCGCACAACTTCGACATCGTCGGGCGCGAACACATGAAGGCTGTCGGCGACACGACGTTCAAGGCCGCCGTTGTGGCCTTTTTAGCAGCAAATCCAAGCTAGACCTGACCAAATCCGCTACGAATGAGCCTCGGCATCCAAAGAACTGCCCAGGTCCCCGAGTTTGCCTTTGCGTCTGCTAACGGCGGAATGAACCGGCGCTCACAATAGCGATGGCAAATGGCTGGTAGACCGTTCCCATGGGCTGCCGAGGCTTCAACACGCGATACTATTCAACACGCTGAACAAAACGCTCTACGCTACACGGTTTACGCAACACGGTTTACGCAACAAAGCTTACGCAACTGAAGGCTACCAGGACCGGAAGGTCAGTATCCGACCACTGATTTTATGTAGCACAAGTTGAACATAATTACGCCGCGAATCAGTTTTTTTCGACAATTTACATTGTGGATATCTTCGGCTGCGTGACGATTTGGCGACATGGCAAGGCTTCGTTTTGGCCATCGCACGAACGTAAATCCGCCGCCTGCACCGTATGTGATGCCCCGACGACGCTCATTTTACGGTCTGTTAGGCATCCGGGACTATGTTTGTAACCATGTTGTACCGCGTATCCCGAGTTGGCCTGATCCCTGTTGGCTGTGCATTCCTTTTGTGGGGGTGCAGCACCGGCCCGAATTTTGTGGCCAAGGACGAACCCTGGCGCAAACAGGAAGAACTCGCCTGTTTGTCGTCGGGCGCGATCAAGGAAAGCAATTTCATCCGCAGCCGTTCCGCGCTCGGTGGTCCCAGCGAATTCTGCGGGGCAGCCAAACCGTTCGAAATGTCTGCTGCCGATGAAGGCCGCGTCGCTCTCACTCCCGCAGCCCTGGTCGTCTGCCCGATGGTCCCCCAAATCAACAACTGGGTGGCCACTGTTGCTGCCCGCGCCGCGCGCCAACACTTACGCAGCGACCTCGTGGAAATTCGCGTCGCCGCCTCCTACTCGTGCCGCGCCATGAACCACGTCAGCGGGGCTAAACTCTCCGAACACGGCCATGCCAACGCCATCGACATCTCGGCGTTCGTGATGGCCGATGGGCGCGTCGTCACCGTTAAGGGCGGTTGGAACGGACTGCCCGAGGAACATGCATTCCTTCGCGATGTCCGCGGGAATTCATGCCGGGATTTCACAACGGTGCTTGGTCCAGGTGCCGACGCCCACCACGGTGACCATTTCCATCTCGATCTCGCCCGGCACGGCAGCGGCGGCCTAAAACGGATCTGCAAGTAACTGTGATTTCTGCTGAAATGAAAAAGGGCGGGGTATGTTCCCGCCCTTTCGCATTTATGCCGTTTGCTGGATCGCCGAAAGGCGCCAAGAGTTGGGGCCACCGCCGGGACGGCGCGTGAACGTCCAGATCTCCGTGACCTCCTGCGGGTCGGTCTTGCTGCCCTGGACGACGCGGCCGCTAGCCCGGTCCACCGTGGCATCGGTGAGCACGTACTTCATCGCAACTGTCGCGTATTCGCCGCTGCCTTCGCGCCAGGATTCAGCCAGATCGCCTGAAACGAGCGTGGGCTGGCCAAGTTCGTTGCGTACCCCTTTTTGCGCATTAACTTCGAGCTGTTCGGTAAAGTAGCCAAGCATTTCCCCAGTCGTGGCCGAACGCAGCGCGCCGGCATCTTCACGGCTGAACGAAAGCTGGATGACCGAAAGCAGGCGTTCGAACGAAGCAAAGTCAGCGGGCTCGATGCTGATCGGCTGTGTCGCGGAAGCCGCCGATGCACCCGGCTGCGATGCCGCAGAACCCCCGGCCGCACCTTTGGGAACCTCATTCAGCGACGCGCGCTGAAAGTCATTGCCGTGCGCCGTAGCAGTTGCTGGTTGATTGCGGCGGCGGAAAAAGCTGATGGCCCAATAGATCAGGCCACCAATCAAGGCCGCTTGCAGGATCAAGCCGAGGAACCCCATCAAACCGCCCATACCGCCGAAAAAGCCCGCGCCAAAGAGCGCGCCGATCAGGCCTGCGCCAAGCAAACCGCCCATGAAACCAGTGCCGAACCGCGAAGCAGCCGCTGCGGGTGCTGCGACTTTCGCCGCCCCTGCCGTTTGCTGTGCGGGCTGTGCGGAACGCTGCATCGGCTGAGCAGCACTCGGCGCGGTTCGCGTGGTAGGAGGCGCGGTATACGTTTTCACACCACGGCTGCCGGTGCTGAACCCGCCGCCGGCGCGTGCGTGAGCAAGCGAGGCTGTGAAGGCCGCAAACGTCAATGCCGCCAATGCGACCCGCGCGAATTTACTGATGGAAAGGTGAGAGGACATGGCAACCCCAATTGCAGGCACACGACTATTATCCCTCTATATAGGGGCTCGGCTTAAAATTTCATCATCCGTTCGTCCAGCACACCAAAAACTTTGCGAGCAGGGCGTTAAAACAGCTTCATGCCCGGGGGCAAAGCGATGCCGCCGGTTGCTTCTTTCATCTTATCGGCCATCAGGACGTCGACCTTATTCTTGGCGTCCTGACCGGCGGCGAGGATCAAATCTTCAAGGATTTCAGTCTCATCGGCCCGCATCAGTGACGGATTGATCTTCACCCGTTTGATCTGGCCTTTGCCATCAAGCGTCAGCGTCACCAGACCACCCCCCGAGCGGCCTTCCACCTCGGCAGCCTCTAGCTCTTCCTGCATTTGTTGCATCCGCGCCTGCAATTGCTGCGCCTGCTTCATCATTCCCATCAGGTCTTTCATCGCACGTCATTCCATTCTGGTTGGTGCCATCACCACAGGGATTGCGGCGCCGGTCATGAATTCAGACTAATTAGCCGGTCGCCGATTCATCGTCGTCGCGCGGGGTGATGCGTTGGGCTTTTATGGCTATGATCTTGCCGTCAGGGAAGCTTTCCAGCAGAGCCTTGACCGCTGGATGTTCAATCAAAATAGCCCGTTCGCGCGCTTCACGCTCGCGCCGCACGACCCCAAGTGCTGGCGCGCCCGCGCTCTTGCTAACCACCACCACCCACTTGCGTGCAGTCCAGCGGTTAAGCTTCTCGCGCAGGTCGTTGGGTAGCGTCTGGGTTGCGCCATTCAGCAGGAATATGTCGATGGCGCCCACTTCGGCGTCGAACGTGACGAGGCTCACGGTTTCTTCCAGATCGACCTTGAACTTGGCTTCGCGATAACGGCCCGCGAGTTCCACCACATCTGCAAACGAGGCCACCACATCCCCGCGCACCGCAGCGATCACAGGCGACTCATCGTCGCGTTCGGGACCAGCCAGTTCCAGATCGAGATCGTCGTAAAGCGGTTCATTATCGAGATCGTCAAACGCCCGTTGACCCGATTCCTGACCCGCCGCTGGCGCTGAGGCAGACGGTCGCTCGCCCTGTGCGTAATTGATCGTGCTGGCTGGAGGCGGCGCATCGCGGCCAGCGCTCCCAGCGGGTTCGCGGCGCGTGGCCGTATCCCCGCCAAACACGCGGATCAGTTCATCCGGCGAGGGCAGATCGGCGGTGTGGGCGATGCGTATCAGCACCATTTCGGCCGCCGCGAAAGGATCACCCGCGCGGGCCGCTTCCTCGTGGCCTTTGAGCAGCATCTGCCACAGGCGCGATAACAGCGGTACCGACAATTCGCGCGCCAATTGTTCAGCCCGGCGCATTTCCTCACCCGACAACGCCTCACTGGCCGCGCCAGCACCCACGACCTTGACGCGGGCGGTCTGATGCACGGCTTCGGCGAGGTCGGCAAGCACCTGTGCTGGTTCGGCACCGTCGCGGTTGAGACTGGCGAGTGCCGTCAATGCCGGTCCGATGGCACCCGACGCCAATTGTTCGAGCAAATCGAAAACACGGTTGCGGTCGGCAAGGCCCAGCATATCCCGGACTTGCGCTGCAGTGAGCGCTGCGCCGGGCTGACCCAGCGACATGGCAATCCCCTGATCGAGGATCGACAGCCCGTCGCGCACGGAACCTTCAGCGGCCCGCGCAATAAGATTGATCGCTTCGTCATCGGCGGTCGCGCCTTCGTTGGCCACGATGCTTTTGAAATGCTTGGCCAGCACAGGCACGTCCACGCGACGCAGATCAAAGCGCTGGCAGCGCGACAAAACCGTGACCGGCACCTTGCGGATTTCAGTGGTTGCAAAGATGAATTTGACGTGCTCGGGCGGCTCCTCAAGCGTCTTCAGCAGCGCGTTGAAAGCGCTTTTAGACAGCATGTGGACTTCGTCGATGATGAAGACCTTGGTGCGCGCGACGAGGGGCTTGTAACGGGCGCTCTCGATGATTTCGCGGATATTTTCAATGCCGGTATTGGAGGCTGCGTCCATTTCCACGACGTCGGGATGGCGGCTTGCGATAATGTCGGCGCAATGGCGGCCCAGCACCGGCATATCGACCGTTGGTCCGCCGGTCTTCCCGTCAATTTCGTAGTTGAGCCCGCGCGCGAGAATACGCGCCGTGGTCGTCTTCCCCACGCCGCGTACGCCGGTCAGCATATAGCCCTGTGCGATCCGGCCCGACGTAAACGCATTTCGGAGCGTCGTAACTATCGCCTCTGGGCCGATCAGATCGGGAAAGGACTGCGGCCGGTATTTGCGCGCAAGAACAACATACGGCTTTCCGGCAACAGGTGCTGCATCACCAAACAACCCCGGACCTTCCGGCACGTAAGCCGGTTCATCGGTCTCCCATGGCGGGGCACCAGCGTCATCGGCTGGCGTTTTTTTCTTGACCAAACCGGCCTCCGCTTACCTGCGCTTCTATTATTGGCCACGCGACCAACAAGAAAGCCCCACTGCGAAAACCCGAAGGGTTTTATGGGAGCAAGGCGACCCGCGGCAAGCCGCGCCCCTCCGCGCGCCTTTGGCGCGTGAGAGAATTAAGAGACTGGCGAACGACCCGGCACCGGTTCGTTAGGGCTGCTTCCTTCCGGACCTGACCCGGTTGGCGATGGTATCGTCCGCCGCCAGCCTCCGCTCCTGTTATGGCGAGTGTCGCGCCGTTGTGCAACCCCGGAGGGGAAAGTTTGGCGTCCAGCGTAAATCATAGCGAGTTTTGCGTGTTCCCCAGGGAACCCGGCATTCTGCTGCACTATGGCACTTTGGCGATACACACCCTCCACCGGAGACGCCGCCATGCCGCAAAATTGGACGTTGATCCTGATGATCGCAGGTGGCCTTGCGGTTATGCTGCCGCTCGCGAGCGCCGTCCGCAGTCGCTTCACCGTCAAAACCAACCGCCTTATCGCCAGCCTCGCCATCGCCGGACTGATCGGCCAATCGGCGATCCTGTTCACGGCATCGGTACTGATGCGTCCTGCCGTGGCCCATTTCGAGCAGCAGATCCAAGATATTCATGCCCGGACTGTACTGCTTGATCGCCGCGTGAACGAACAGAAGGCCGCATACCAGACATTAGGGCCGCGCCCCACCGATCCAGACGCAGTCGCTGTCGAAAGTTGGCTGGAGCGACGGGCGGAACTCGACAGGACGATGCTGGCCAACCGCTTGAATGTAGCCCAACTCGTCAAAGATGCCGCAGCGCTCAAGAAATCGCAGGAGGAGCTATTGGAAACCCGCGAAAAAGGTGAAGCCAAAATGCTTGCCGGACTCGCTATAATCCTGGTCACCCTGCTTCTTTACGGGGTCTACCGAAATTCCCAGAGGGCCAGCGACGTCTAGTTCACAAACACCCTTTCCATCCACGGTTCCAGGTGTTG
>JANOVN010000056.1:0-12132 GCA_031417455.1 Hyphomicrobiaceae bacterium
CCGCAACGAGCTGAGCACATCGAACACGCGATGAAATGCTTACCCTGCACACGCCAAAGCTGCACACGTCCAAGCTGCACCGCGCAACTGTGGAACGAAGCTTCGGCACTGTGCTACTTTATGGTGCAGCGCGGTGCAGGCAGAGCGAGCAGGCCTGAATTTGTTCTACTTTAGGATAAAAATCCGCCATCAATTGTGACCAAAACAAGGTCAGCACAGGCAAGGTTTGCCATCAGATTGATTGATTCACGTTCACCAAACGAATTTTTTTTGCACTGCGCAAAACCCGGACCTCAGCATGGTTAATATGCTATTTTTGAGGCGGTTATGTGACGAGTGGGCCTGTGGATTGAGCAGCAAATTTTGATCCGAAGCGCCCCGGCCCCCTATTTTTGACTTGGTCGTTTGCGTCTGGATGATATTGTCACCTTGTTAACTGCTTTGAGTCGGCCACAAGGGCGTCGTGATCACCAATCGCGTCGAGGTCAGCGTTTAGAGCAGCAATTACAAGTTGCAGCAGCTTAATGTATAAAAGGGGTACGATGATGGGGGATTCTAACTTACCACCCAATCTCGGTGGTACGCAGACTCAAGCCGATTTGGAACTAGAACGCCTGCGTGATGGCCTTGAGGTCGTCGAAATTGCTGGCGCTATAAAATGGTTTGATGCCTCGAAGGGCTATGGTTTTATCGTTCCGGACACTGGCACGACCGACATTCTACTTCATGTCACGTGCCTGCGCGCTGGCGGTTTCCAGACGGCCTACGAAGGTGCCCGAGTTCACTGCCAAGTCCTGAAGCGGCCTAAAGGCATGCAAGCCTTCCGCATCATCAGCATGGATGAATCAACAGCGATCCATCCCTCGCAACTGCCACAGCGCACCCATGTCATCGTCGAGCCCGAAAGTGATTGGGAACGCGCGCTCGTGAAGTGGTTCAATCGCGTTCGCGGTTTTGGCTTCTTGACACGTGGCGACGGCACACCCGATATCTTTGTACATATGGAGACCTTGCGGAGGTTCGGATTCGCTGAACTTCGTCCGGGTCAGATCGTCCAGGTACGCTGGGGTCACGGATACAAAGGTTGCATGGCTGCCGAATTGCGGCCAGACGGCGTCCAAACCGGACCTTCATCGCACTAAAGTTCTTCCGCGATGGATCTCATGATGCCTGGCACAATACAATCGATTTTTTTCAACAGGGCCGCGCTCCGTGCGGCCCTGTTCGTTTTTTTCGCGTGCCTCTTCACCGGATTCATTGGAAACGATGCGCACTCAAAGATGTTGCAGGAGAAGCTCTTCCTGGAAACGTCCCAAGGCGAGCGTCAAATCTCGGTCGAAGTCACCGATACACCCGAAGATATGGCCGTGGGCCTGATGTTCCGCACCAGCTTGCCCGATGACAGCGGCATGCTGTTTCCCTCACCCGCGCCGCGCGAATCCACCATGTGGATGCGCAACACCTACATTCCGCTCGACATGGTCTTTATCCGCGCCGATGGCGTAATCCACAGAATCGAAGCCATGACGGAACCGCTTTCAGAGATGATCATCGCATCAAAAGGCGACGTTTTGGCCGTGCTCGAACTGGCCGGCGGGGCCGCAGCACGCTTTGGATTGAAGCCCGGCGACCGGGTGCGGCATCGTATTTTCCAAAACACACGATAAAGTTGCCTTGCGGCCTTGACCTCGACGCCAAGAGGCTGCACAGATGCCCGCATGTCGGGGCGTAGCTCAGCCTGGTAGAGCATCTGCTTTGGGAGCAGAGGGTCTGGAGTTCGAATCCCCACGCCCCGACCATCCATTTTGTTTGCTTCTCATCAGCTCGGCGCGCGCACCATGACCACCGTTCGCATTTACAAGCCGGCCAAAGCAGCTATGCAGTCAGGCCTTGGCAACACACACGAATGGTTGCTCGAACCAGCCGCCGCTGAAGCCGTCGCCGTGGATCCGCTGATGGGCTGGAGCGGATCAGCCAATACCGCCAAGCAGGTCACACTGTCTTTTCCCACCAAGGAAGACGCAATCCGTTACGCCCAAGCCAACGGTTTAGCCTACACAGTGTCCGAATCGCCTTCGCGCAAACGGATCCACCGCTCCTACGCCGACAATTTTAAATTCGGTCGTATTGGAAGCTGGACCCACTGATCCCGCGCGGACAGCATGCAAAAGCCGGGGCTCAGCTCAGGAACCTTTGGCTTATTTGAGTTTACCTGAGGCGATGGGAGGGCTGACAATGCCGCCCGCGAGAACTTCGGCGACGTGTCGCACCTGAATCGGGCTGCCTTCCCGCTTCAATTTTCCAGCCATATTCATCAGACAACCAAGGTCACCCGCCAGGAGAACGTCGGGCTTGGCGCGGGCCACGTTGGCGGTCTTTTTCTCGACCATGGCGTTGGAGATATCGGGGAACTTGACCGAAAAGGTCCCACCGAAACCGCAGCAGATTTCGTTGTCGGGCATTTCGATGAGTTCAACACCCGAGATCGACGTGAGCAGCGCGCGGGGCTGAGATTTGATGCCTAATTCGCGCAGGCCCGAACAGCTGTCATGATAGGTGACGCGGCCCTTGAAGTCGGATTTGACCGACGTCATGCCTCGGATGTCAGTCAGGAACGAAACGAGTTCATGGACGCGGATCGCAAAGGCTTTTGCTTTGAATTCCGCCGCCTCGTCGCCAGCCATCAGTTTGGGGTAGTGCGATTTCAGCATACCGGCGCAAGAGCCGGACGGGGCGACGATGTAGTCGTAACCATCAAAGGCGTCGATCGTCGCCAGCGCAATGGCCTTAGTGGTTTTTGTGTCACCCGAGTTGTGTGCAGGCTGGCCGCAGCAAGTTTGCAGCGTGGGGACTTCCACTTCGCAACCAGCGGCCTCAAGCAATTTGACGGCCGCAAAGCCTACCGAGGGGCGGAACACATCAACGAGGCACGTAACAAACAGGCCCACACGGGGACGCAACGATGCCTCGAGGGTGCTCATGTATCACGTCCTTGCGCAACAGGGCCAGTTTCGGTCGTCTAACCCGTTTGAGAGCCGCGAGCAATGAAGGGTTGTGGACGTTAGCGCGCGGCGATTTTGACTTTGCCTGAGGACCGAGCCCCTTTGCCATCGCCCTTCCCCCCGATGATGCCAGCTAGATCGCGATCCCAATACGGTTCGTTGCCATAGATTTCAGCCAAGTGTTCGATAAAGACGTTGACCTTGGCGGGCATGAAATCGCGACTGGGATAGACAGCGTGGATGGCCAGAGTATTCGCACCCCGGAAATCCGGCAGAATACGGACCAGTTCGCCCGATTTCAGTTCCTGCCCCACGTCCCAGGTGGCCCGCAGACCAATCCCTAAGCCCGCGATCAAAGCGTCGCGAACGAAATCGGCGGAGTTGGTGCGGACGTTGGAATGGACCTTGGCGGATGTCGCACCATCGGGCCCTTCGAGACGCCAAGCCTCCTGGAGGCCCGCGCCGATGCAGCTATGGTTTTCAAGATCGGCAATAGACTTCGGTGTACCTTCCCGGGCGAGGTAGGCGGGCGACGCGCAAAGGACCCGGTGATCGGCGGCCAGTTTGCGGGCGACCAGCGAGGAATCTTGAAGTTCACCGATGCGAATGGCGAGATCGAAGCCGTCGCGGATGATATCAACGAACGTATCCGTCAGATGCATGTCGAGTTCGATATCGGGATAACGGGCCAGAAAGGAGCCTAACTGCGGCGTCACATGCTGGCGTCCGAACGACGTTGGGGCCGTAACCTTTAGGATGCCACGCGGCTTTGTGTTACGGCGGCTGACGAAGTCTTCAGCTTCCTCGACAAGGCTCAGAATATCCACGACCCGCTTGAAATAACCTTCCCCGGTCTCGGTTAAGGTCAGCTGGCGGGTGGTGCGCTGGAACAGGCGAGCACCGAGCCGATCTTCGAGTAAGCTCACCCGCTTTGAGACGACGGCTGGCGACAAGGCCATTTCGCGTCCCGCAGCCGACATGTTTCCCGTCCGGGCGACACGCGCAAAGATCTCAAGGTCACTGATCGCTGTCACGGAAACTTCCTTGTTGGACTTTCGAAAATCCGCACTCATGGATGATGCTCCAACGTATACAATGTGCCAAAACAATCGACAAAACTATGGGTTGGTAGGTAACGGCGTGAACGCAACAGTTATGCCCCCACGTTGAAGATTGGCAAGAATTGCAGTTTTTTGGTGTTTCGATAGTTAAACTTGCTGCAGCTTTGGTGTTATAGATCATGAATAGTCGGCTGCACAAAAAGGAACGCACCAATGTCGCTCATTCGGCTGCCCGACCCTGATCGCAACATCATGGCGCGACGCGATAAGATCACCGCTGAGCTGGTCGCAATTGCAGGTCGAGAGGCGGTCATCTCGGATGAAGACGGGCGCCGGGCGTTCGACACCGACGCACTGACCTCTTACCGGCGGATGCCGCTGGCTGTGGTGCTGCCCGAATCCACCGAAGCGGTGGCAAACATCATGCGCTACTGCCATGCCAACGGCATCAAGGTGATTGCACGGGGCGCTGGCACGTCGCTGGCGGGCGGAGCACTTCCCGCAGAAGACGCGATCGTTGTCGGCATTTCCAAGATGAATCGCGTGCTCGGCATCGATTACGGCGGGCGATCAATGCGGGTCGAAACCGGCATTACGAACGTCGCAATCACAGCAGCGGTTTCCCCCGAAGGTTTTTTCTATGCGCCCGATCCGTCGAGCCAGTTGGCGTGCACTCTGGCAGGCAACCTCGGCATGAATTCTGGCGGCGCGCACTGCCTCAAGTATGGTGTGACGACCAATAACGTGCTTGGCGTGCGCATGGTATTGATGACCGGGGAAATCATCGATGTCGGCGGGCCCTATGTTGATGCGGCCGGCTATGACTTGCTGAGCCTTATCATCGGGTCGGAAGGCCAGATGGGAATCATCACGGAAGCGACGGTGCGGATCATCAAGGCGGCGGAGGGCGCAAGGCCGATGTTGCTGGGCTTTGATTCAAGCGAGGCCGCCGGGCGTTGCGTGGCCGCAATCATCGGATCCGGCATCATTCCGGTTGCCATCGAATTCATGGATCGGCCAGCGATTGCCGTTTGCGAAGACTTTGCGAAGGCTGGCTACCCGCTCGATGTCGAGGCGCTTCTGATCATCGAAGTCGAAGGCTCAGAATCTGAGATTTCCGAACGGCTTCAACAGATGCTCGACCTTGCCAAGCCGTTCCGGCCCACGACGCACACCATCAGCGCGAGTGCCGACCAAAGCGCGAAGATCTGGAAGGGCCGCAAGTCCGCGTTCGGCGCGTTGGGACGGATATCGGATTACTACTGCATGGACGGGACGATTCCGCTAGGTCGCCTGCCCGAAGTGCTGACGGCAATTTCGCAAATCTGCAGCTGTTATGGCTTGCGGGTTGCCATCATTTTCCATGCCGGCGACGGCAATCTCCATCCGCTCATCATGTTTGACGCCAACGATCCAGCAAGTGAACAGAAGGCGGAGAAGGCAGGCGCGGACATTCTGGCGCTTTGCGTCGACGTAGGCGGCTGCCTGACTGGCGAGCATGGCGTCGGCATCGAGAAGCGCGATTTGATGACCAAGCAGTTCACCGACGTAGACCTCGACGTGCAGATGCGGCTCAAAACAGTGTTCGATCCCGGCTGGCTTCTCAATCCAGCCAAGGTATTCCCGCTCGAGGCGCAAGCGCGCGCGACCCATGCCATTGTTCCAGCCGCGGCCTGACTCCACCCCCCTTTAGGAGACTGATACGTGGTTGAGATCGTACGGCCGGCGACGGAAGCCGAATTACAGAGCGCACTGGCCACGCTTGAACGGCAGAAACTGCCTGCTGAGATCCGGGGGGCGGGCTCAAAGAGTGCCATCGGGCGGCCATCGCCGCAATCGGTCGTCGTCGAACTGACGAAGCTTTCCGGGATCACACTATATGAGCCAACCGAACTCGTAATGTCGGCGAATGCTGGCACCGCACTCGCCCAAATCGAGGGCACGCTGGCGGAACGCGGCCAGATGTTGGCGTTCGAACCGATGGATCTGGGGCCAGCGACCGGTGGCCCAGGCGGGGTACAGACGATCGGATCGGTGTTTGCAACCAATGTCTCAGGCGCACGGCGGATTTCGGCAGGGGCAGCCCGCGATCATCTCCTCGGCGTGCGGGCCGTCAATGGGCGCGGCGAAGTCTTCAAGTCGGGCGGACGTGTCCTCAAGAACGTGACCGGTTACGATGTAGCGCGCGGCTTGACTGGAAGCTGGGGCACTCTGGCAGTCTTCAGCGAAGTCACGTTCAAGGTGCTACCCAAACCGCAACAGTCGGAAACACTGGTTTATGCCGGGTTATCGGACGAAATCGGCGTGGAATTGCTGTGCGCGGCGATGGGCACACCGTTCGAAGTCTCGGGCACTGCTCACCTGACGGCGGGCCTGACGTCGCGGCTCGAACTGGGCAGCCTGGCGCGCGAGGCAAGTACACTGACGGCAATCCGAGTTGAAAATTTTAGCAGTTCGGTGACCTACCGCGTCGAGCGTCTCAAACAGGCACTGAAAATCTACGGGACGCCCTTGGTGCTGTCGCATGACGCCACCGGGTCATTCTGGTCGGAGCTGCGGCGGCTGTCCGTCCTGACACCGCTCAAAGGCGAGACACCGACCCATCTGTGGCGCATTTCAACTGCGCCGATGCTGGCCGCCAAGGTCGTGACTGCCATCCGCCGCAATATGAAGGTCGAGGCGTACTACGACGCATCCGGGGGTGTTGTCTGGCTGGACGTGACGGCATCTGCCGATGCGGGTGCTGCCGATATCCGGCGGATACTTTCGACACACGGCGGCCACGCCACATTAATCCGGGCGGAAGCAGAGGTCCGCGGATCAGTCGAGGTCTTCCAGCCGATGAGCCCGGCCGTCGAGCGGCTGACACGGGGGATCAAGACGGCATTCGATCCGGCCGCAATTCTCAATCCGGGCCGGATGTACCCAGGCGTCTAGGGTCCTTCCGATTTTGATTGAATCGCGAAAAGGACCCTAGCTCTTTATTTTGTCGCACTTAACGAGTGAACAGACGATCATGTTGGATTAATTCAGCCCCTGATGAGGCTCCGTATCAATGCAAACAAACTTCACCGCCGAACAACTCCTCGATCCCCGCCTCAAGGAGGCAGAACGGATACTGCGCAAGTGCGTCCATTGCGGGTTCTGCACAGCGACGTGCTCGACGTATGTGCTCGATGGCGACGAGCGCGACAGTCCGCGCGGCCGCATTTATCTGATGAAGGATATGTTCGAGGGCAGCAAGGCCGCGAGCGGCGTGGTCCAGCATCACGTCGACCGCTGTCTCTCGTGCCTGTCGTGCATGACGACCTGTCCGTCAGGCGTCGATTACATGCATCTGGTCGACATTGCGCGCACGCATATCGAGGAAACCGGCACACGCACCCTCAAGGAAAAGCTGCTGCGTCGCTTACTGGCATTCGTGGTGCCCTATCCAGACCGGTTTCGTTTAGCCGTGAAGTTGTCAGCACTCGGGCGGCCGTTCACACCGTTGATGCGGCGGATGGGCTTGAAAGAACTGGCCGCGATGATCGACCTCGCGCCGAAGGTGCTGCCTAAGCTGCCCAAGTACGAAGGCCCAGGTGCCGCCGAGCCAATTGCCGAGCGGCGCGCGCGGGTGATCATGTTGGCTGGCTGCGCCCAGCAGGTCCTGCGCCCATCCATCAACGATGCGACGATCCGGTTGCTGGGTCGCGCTGGCGTTCAGGTAACGGTATCAGCCGGTGCTGGATGTTGCGGGGCGCTGACGCACCATATGGGCAAGGAAGCCGAAGCCTTGGAAGCCGTAAAGCGTAACGTCGATGCGTGGTCCAAGGAGATTGCCAAAGAGCCGATCGACGCGATTATCATCAACGCCTCGGGGTGTGGAACGACCGTCAAAGACTATGGCCACATGCTGCGCAACGATCCAGAATATGCGGCCCGCGCCGCGCAGGTTTCGGCACTGACCAAAGATGTAACGGAGTTCATCTCGGGCTACGACCTGGGCGCGCCCAAGCGCTGGTCTAGCCTGCGGGTCGCCTATCATTCGGCGTGCTCGCTCCAGCATGGACAGCGCGTGACGGATGCGCCAAAGACCCTGCTCAAAAACGCAGGGTTTAGTGTGGTAGATATTCCAGAAGGACATATCTGCTGCGGGTCGGCAGGCACGTATAATATCCTCCAACCGGAGATGGCCGGCCGACTAAAGGAGCGCAAGATCGCCAACATCAAACAGGCTAAACCCGACATCGTCTCGGCTGGAAACATCGGCTGCATCACCCAGTTGGGCGGCGGCATGGATATCCCGATCGCCCATACCGTGGAGCTACTCGATTGGGCCTATGGGGGGCCGGTACCTGTTGGACTTAGCGGTCAGGCGAAGTTCGTCACCGATGTGCCAGAGCCAAAAAAGAAGCTTGAGGATTTCCTACACGCATGACCGCAGATGATAAGACACCGGTGCTAGAACAAGCCTTGCGCGCAAAGATCGCGGGCAAGGCTAAACCGGAGGGTTCACTTGGACGGCTGGAAGACCTCGCGGTCCAGATCGGACTTGCGACGCAATCGCTGTCGCCAGACCTCGGCGGCGCACGGCTGCTGATTTTCACAGGCGACCACGGAATTACCGACGAACTGGTATCAGCCTACCCCTCCTCGATGACGCGCGAAATTGTCAAGCTGGTTCTGGCGGGCAGTGCGGGGGCGAACATTTGCATTTCAGCCATCGGCGCCGAAATCGTCGTCGTCGATTCAGGAATGTTGCTGCCGCTGGAGGCGCAGACTGGCCTGATCTCGCGCCGGATCGGTCCGGGTACGAAAAACGCACGCCGTGAGGCGGCCATGTCACTGGCCGAATACCAGGCAGCATTTGATGCGGGCCAGCAGGTGACGCGCGATCTGATCAAGCAGGGCGTGGGAATATTTGCTCTTGGCGAGATCGGGATCGGCAATTCGGGGTCGGCCGCGCTCCTGGCACATGCAGCAACTGATATTGCGCTCGCGACGCTGATCGGACCGGGTACCGGAGTCCCCAAGAAGGGGCTCGACTACAAACGGCAAGTTTTGACGGAAACGTATGCACGCGGCTTTGGCGACGAGATCGACTGTGAACCGCGCCGCGCGTTCCTGCAGTTCGCCGGTTTTGAAATGGTGATGATGGCCGGTGCGATCTCAGCCATCTCGCAGGCAGGTAAAATCGCAATAATCGACGGCTTTATCGCAACGAGCGTCGCAGCCGGGTTGTTCGCCCTTGCGCCCAAGACGAAGGCCGCCTGTGTGTTTGCCCATACCTCGGGCGAACCCGGGCATAAAGCCTTACTTGCCAAACTTGGCGTCAATCCATTGTTTGACCTCGGGTTGCGGCTCGGCGAAGGCACCGGGGCAGCCCTTGCCATTCCGTTCGTGCGAGCTGCGGAAAAGATGCTTACACAATTAGCCGATTTGCCCGGCGGCGATCACCCTGAGCATCTGGCTTCATGAACTCGTTCAAGTTTCTGCGCCAGGAAACAGCCTACGCAATTGTGGCTGTCCAGTTTCTGACGCGGCTGCCGGTGCCGGTGTTGAGTGGCTTCGAGCCGTCGTGGATGGATAAGTCTATCGCATATTTCCCTTTAGCCGGCTCAATAGTGGGAGCGATCAGCGCCATCGTTTGGCTGGCCGCCAATCAGGTGTGGCTACCGCCAATTGCGGCCATATTGGCGATTGCGGCAGGGATCGCGGCAACCGGCGCCTTTCATGAAGATGGGCTTGCCGATACGGCCGATGGCCTCGGCGGTGGGCTGACGCGAGAGAAGCGCCTGCTGATCATGAAAGATAGCCGCATCGGCACCTACGGCACTGTTGTACTTGTGACCGCTCTGGCGTTGAAGGTCGCAAGCCTTGCCGTGATGTCGCCGTGGGCCGGTGCGGTAGCTTTGCTCGCGGCGCATACGTGCGGGCGGATTGTGCCTGTGGTGGCCTCAAAATTAGTGCCGTACGCGGGTGTGTCCGAGGGGGCAAAGATTGCACCCATGATACCGACAGACCGACGGCTGGCATTTGCGGTGACGACTGGACTCGTGCCTGCTCTTTTCATTCCATTTGTTCCAATGCTGGCGGCCCTTCTCGTCGGCGTTGCGGCGTCGACTTGGCTGTTGGTCAAGGCCCGGAAGTTGATTGGCGGTCAAACCGGGGATGTCTTGGGCGCGGCCGAGCAGGTGTTCGAAGTCGCGGTACTGATAGTGCTTGCGGGATTTGCGGTGTGAACGAGATCGCGTTACCCGACTTCGGATTAGTGCTGCTGTTTGGCGATACCGCAGAACTGTCCCAGCGCTGGTTCAGCGCCGCGATCGTGGATTCAGCCGATGAGGTTGGGACCCAGTTGGCGGGCCGTCGCCTGACCGCGCTGGACGCCAACGCACTGACCAAAACCGACTTAAAATACCTGGGCCGCATGGCCATCGACACCTATGCGCGGGTCTATGTGATCGCAGTTGGTACCGACGGCGCGGAGCTGGCGAAGCGGAACGGATCGATGGCGATCATGGAGACGTTCGCCGTTGCGTCCGGCAAGGCGGCGCAGATAAGCTTTCAGCCGGTATCGACGGACCGCCGGTCGGAAACGGGCCCGTACGATATCATCGGCGACGTGCATGGGTGCGTTGACGAACTGATCGAACTGCTGGGTGTGCTTGGCTATCATGTGATGCTCCAGGGCCAGGGCGAGCTCCGCACGGCGCACGTCACAACAACACATGGACGGCGCGCTTTCTTCGTCGGCGACCTGGTGGACCGGGGGCCAGGGAGCCCTGACGTGCTGCGAATCGTGATGGAAATGGTCGCGCGCGGTCAGGCGCTGTGCGTGGCGGGCAATCACGACACGGCCTTCGGCCGGTGGCTCGAAGGCCACAAGACCCAACTCAATCATGGGCTTGAAGCAACCGCCCGGCAATTCAGCCTCGAATCGCCGCAATTTCGCGACACCGTGCTGACGTTCATTGATGGCCTCAAGGCTCATCTTTGGGTCGATGGCGGGAAACTGGCGGTAGCGCACGCGGGCATTCGCCAATCCATGCTGGGTCGGTCGAGCGGGAAAGTGCGGGCGTTTGCGCTTTATGGGGATACCGAACCTAAAAAGTCGCCCGATGGCTTGCCGACGCGCTATCATTGGGCGCTGGATGATCACGGCGAAACGGCGGTGGTTTATGGCCATACGCCGGTGGCTGAGGTTGCTTGGGTGAACAATACGCTCTGCATCGACACCGGGTGTTGTTTCGGGGGTAAGCTAACGGCGGTGCGTTGGCCGGAACGGGAGATCGTCTCGGTCCCGGCGCGTGCCAATTATGCGATTTTGGGCCGCGCGTTCGGGCATCCTCCACAGCGGCCGATGCGGGACTAGTTGAGAGGGACCTAAGAGGACACGATGGACATCAATCAGAAGATCGCGGCCGAGCTTGGCGTGCACGTCAATCAGGTGGCGGCGGCGGTCAATCTCATTGCCGAAGGCTCCACCGTGCCATTCATCGCGCGCTATCGCAAGGAAGTCACCGGCGGGCTTGATGATACGCAATTGCGCAAGCTGGATGAACGGCTGGCGTACCTCACCGAACTAGCAGACCGTCGCAAGAGCGTACTGAAAGCCATCGACGAGCAGGGCAAGTTGACGCCGGAACTGACGCGGTCGATCAACGGTGCGGTGACCAAGGTGGAGCTTGAAGACTTGTATGCGCCCTACAAGATCAAACGGCGGACCAAGGCGGCGATTGCCAAGGAAGCCGGGCTTGAGCCGCTGATCGACCAACTCTTGTCCAACCCAAATCTGACGCCGGAAGCAGCAGCCGCTGCATTCGTGTCGATAGAAAAAGGTGTGGTGGACGCCAAGGCGGCGCTCGATGGCGCGCGTCATATTCTGATCGAGCGCATCGCAGAAAAAGCCGAACTGGTCGGAAGCTTGCGCGAGTGGCTGTGGACAGACGGCGTCATCAGCTCGAAAGTATTAAAGGGCAAAGATGCCGAGGGCGCGAAATTCGCAGGATGGCGTCGTCATTTTCTGACACGTTTGCGGTGATAATCTCCTGACGTTCCACGGGCCTGCCGTGCTTGTAGGCGAG
>JANOVN010000057.1:0-2118 GCA_031417455.1 Hyphomicrobiaceae bacterium
TCTGCGCGTCCAACCAAGCCGGACCGCCCTCCGCCACGTCTGCCTTCAGAAGGATGCGTGCCTTGAGGATCACCTTTGCCGATGCTTTGCCTTTGGAGATCAGAGCGTTCAGTCGCGCGCGCTCGTCGGTGTCGAGTTCGATAATGAATTTCTTGGCTGCCATCTCGCTGCCCCTGTCGGTTGTGAGCCCGACAAGGTAAGAATCAGTGTTCGCAGCAACTGCACATGAGTCAAATTAGCCGATGCAAGCCACTAGGCTATGGATGCGGAGGGGGATGAGACGACCCCGCGCAAGATATTGCACGGGGTCAAGGGTCAGTACTCCTCGGCCAGCATGATGGTGAGGACGCGGGCTGTTTTCAGCGGATCGCTGGGGTCTTCCGAACTGTAATTAGGATCGTCCTTGGAATAGTAGTCGATCTTCCAAAACAGCTTTTCGCTGTCGAGTTCGAACGAGCCGAAGTCGAGTTCGCCGTACGGGTCGTTGTCCGCAGGGAACTTATCGAATGCAGTGACTGCACTGAGGGCACGGGCCACGAATAACCGTCCGAGCGCCGACACGCCGCTCGTCATGTAGGTCTTGCCGAGCGAACGATCGAATGGGCATTTGCGGAATGCATCGTTGAACGCCGCAATCGCCGTTGATGCCTTTGAAGCATCAAGCGGCGCGCAGCCGCATCGGGGGCTACGGCGCCGTGCCGGCGCACGAACGAGACGACATGCGAGGGCGGAGGTAGATAAGTGGCGGTATTGCGCAGCACGAGTTGTGCGCCATCATGGGTTGGCAGACGCTTGTGCAGCAGCACCTCGTCCGACGCCACGATGGAATATCGTGCTAGGAACGCTGCCACCATCACGACGTCGCCGCCCCATTGTTGCCAACCCGCAGCGTCCCAGCACTCGGCCACGAGAGACTTCAAGGCGTTGGTTTCGAAGAGCCCGTAGATCAGATTGGCTTTTCCAGACATCTCGGGTTCGTCGAGGAAACGCACGAGATCCACCGCGCGATTGCCCGTCGAGGTGAAGCGCGAAAAACCGCTGTAGCTTCGCACCCTTACGCCATCGAGATTGATATTGTCGATGCTGGCGAATGCCATGCGCGCGTTAGGAGTGGCTTGCAGCATTGCCAGACAACGCGCAACAAACTCAGGAGCCCAGATGTCGTCGTCGCTCGCCCACATAAAGAAAGGCGCGTCGCTTGCGTCCAGGACACAGCGGAAATTGGCTGCTGCGCCCTGGTTGGCTGGCTGGCGGATATAGCGGACGCGCGGATCGGCTGCGGCTGTGGCCTCAAGAATTGCAGCCACGCGGGGATCTGGCGAAGCGTTGTCTGAGACGACGATTTCGACATTCTCGTGGGTTTGCGAGGTTAAGCTGTCGAGAGCCGCTTTCAAGAGCGTAGGCCGATTGTACGTTGGCAAGCCTATTGCTACCCGGGCACTCATGAAGGGGACCATCTTTTGTCGCTACAACTGACAATTCTCTTAGCATACCTTACTCGTTCAAAATAGCCAGGAGGCGTTGTGAAAAGGCCGATATGGTCCGAGTACGACGTCCTCCGCGCGATGCTTGAAGAGCCGAGATCCAGGACCGTGAACCGGCGTTCCGCCTGGCCCGACGGCGGCTCGCACGACGCGCCAGGGCCAGTTCGCGTTTGATGCCGCCAACGAGCCGCACGCAGCGCGCGAGGCCAAAATGCAGCATGCCGACTGCTGTTGCGCCGTCTTGACGGGAACGGGCCGCATGCTCGGGCGGGGGGCGGCCTCGCAGATCGCCGCCGCATCGGCCGCGTCGCTCTTGCCGCGCTTGACGTAGGCCTTCACGTACTTGGCCGGCGTCAGCTTGACGGTATGGCCAAGCGCCCCGATCTCGCGAGCCCAATAGTGTGCCGTGCCGCACGCCTCCATGCCAACCAGGCACGGCGCAAGCGTCTTGAAAAACGCCAGCACCTTCTCGCGCCGCAGCTTTTTAATCACCACCACGGCTCCTCCCGCATCGACTCCATGCACTTGAAAAACCGACTTTGCTAAATCTAAACCGATTGTTGTAACCTGTTCCATGGGCGGCTCCTGGCTCGTGATTCGTTCCAACGATCACCCTTTTGGCACATCAATGCCG
>JANOVN010000058.1:0-7701 GCA_031417455.1 Hyphomicrobiaceae bacterium
TTGGATATGGGCTCGATTGCGCCGGTGATGACGAGATGGACCAAATGGGCGGCGACAATGGAGAAAATGCCGCCAAGCAGGAAGGTCGCATCGGCGGGGCGGCGGAACAGTTTTACGCCCGGCAGGTAATCGTACAAAAGATGAAACAGCGGGGTAAAGCCGCCGAGGGCGTAGAGCAGCATGAATAGAAACGTGATGGTGAAAAAGCGGACATCGGGGTGCCAGGAATAGCCGCGGATGATGCCGAGCGTCAGAAGCAATAGAATGGGAAGTGCGCCGGAATAAACCTGGCTCATGTTTTCAGATAGCGTCGTATCCGCCGGGTTCCAACTGTAACTGTATGGTCCCCAGAACGGGACGGCTGGATCGAGCGCGCCGTACAGGTCGCCGATGACGGAGGTTAGCAGCGATGCTGGATGGAGGGAGCCGTGGACCGCTTCGCTGACGGCGATTTCGGGGCGGTTTGAGGAGTGGACGAACAGGTAGGTCATCAAGACCGGCAGGACCGCGACCACAAGAGCAGCGCTTCCAGCAACGATGAGGGTTGGGGTGATCCGGCGCAGTTCAATGAAGGGTTTTTCGAGGTGCCACAGCCAGTGAAGAGCGTAGGCCGCCAGGACATATGTTCCCAATAGCGCGACCTGATCTGGTTCAACGACCATGAGGCCTGCGGCGACGCCAGCAGCTAATCCCCACCATGCACAACGGCGGTCCAAGGCTCTGGCCAATAACCAGAGGGAAACCCCAAATAGCGCATAACTTTGGATCTGGCCGATGTGCTGGATGCGCCAGGCGGCCGATCCACCGAAGGCAAACATCAGGCCAGCGACCATGCCAGCGATGGGGTGCCAGCCGCGATCGCGGATAAACAACAAGATGGCTAGGCCGCCGCAACCCAGCAGGGCGAGGACATAAGCATCGACGGTCGTAAAACTCGGGGCTGGATTGAAAATAGCGATCAACAGGGCTGGCGAAAAAATCAGCGATTGGGGATCGGCAATCTGCGGGGTGCCAGCAAAGACGTTGGGAGTCCAGAACGGCGATTGGCCGGAATGGAGGGCATTCGACAAAAACTGGAGTTGAGCCTGGAAATGGGCTTTGGCGTCGTAGGGGATGGTGAGGCCACCCAAGAGCCAGGGTGAACTCAAGGCGGCCCAGGCTGCGATGTACAGCCCAACAGCAATCGCGTTGAGCCGCTCGCTGAAAACCCGCGCCAGCCAGGAATTACTCTTGAACATTCAGTCCCGTCCAGTTTGAACCACGACGAATGTCGGCCACATCAAGCCGGTGAGCGTCGGTTCGACTGGATCCCCCGTTTGGTGCATCTTTATGCAGATATTGCCTGAAGTCTTGTCAATGGCAACTATGTCGGGAGTGCGTTGAGAAACTATTTGGGGCGGAAGAGTGCTTTAGCGCGGCTCTGGTGCATGAATTTTGGGTTTGTGGCCGTTATTGCGGCTTTAGTGCACCAAATCCGCCGCCGGTCGGCGTTTCGATGACGATGGCGTCGCCCTCGTTCATGGCAAATTGAGCCGAGGATCCGATATCCTCGCTGGTGCCGTTCGCGCGTATGATGGTGTTGCGGCCAGTAAGGCCTGGTTCGCCACCGGCGACGCCAAACGGGGCCACAGTGCGTCCGCCCGACAGAATCGCGCCGAGCATGGGGGCAAGGAAGCGGATTTTGCGGCAGGTGCCGTCGCCGCTGGTCCATTGGCCTTTGCCCCCCGACCCCCGGCGGATGGAGAAATGTTCAAGGAGGACGGGATAACGCAGCTCAAGGATTTCAGGGTCGGTCATCCGGGTGTTGGTCATGTGGACATGGACACCAGCCGCGCCGTCAAAGCCCGGGCCTGCGGGCGCGCCGGAACAAATGGTTTCGTAGTATTGGAGTTGCTCGTTGCCGAAGGTGAGGTTGTTCATGGTGCCTTGGGCCGAACCCAATGCCTGGAGTGCGCCGAAAAGAGCGTTGGTCACGATCTGGCTGGTTTCGGTGTTGCCGGCAACGACAGCGGCGGGATAGCGCGGGCTCAGCATCGAACCGGGCGGGACCACAATTTCGATGGGCCGCAAGCAGCCAGCGTTCATCGGGATATGTTCGTCGACAAGGACGCGGAAGGCGTAGAGCACGGCGGCGCGCGTGACCGGCTCGGGGGCATTGAAGTTGTTGGGCTGCTGGGGCGATGTGCCGGTGAAGTCGACGCGGGCGGAGCCGTTGGCTTTATCGACGGTGACGGTGACTTCCACGGTTGCGCCTTGATCGGTGGCAACGCGGATGTGGCCGTTATCGAGGCGGGCTATCAGGCGGCGGACGGCTGCCTCTGCGGCATTGAGGACGTGACCCATGTAGGCGCGGACAGTTTCCAAGCCGTGGGTTTCGATCATGCCGAGCAATTCGGCTTGGCCGCGTGCGTTGGCGGCGATCTGGGCCTTGAGGTCGGCGATGTTCTTGCCGGGCGAACGGGCTGGGTATTTTGCGCCCGCCAACAGAGCGCGGGTTTGCTCTTCGAGGAACGTGCCCTTGTCGACCAGCAGCACGTTGTCGATGTAGACGCCTTCTTCGTCGATGTGGGTCGCCTTCGGCGTCATCGAGCCGGGCGACAGGCCGCCGATGTCTTCGTGATGGCCACGGCTGGCAACATAGAAAAGGATTTCGGCTTCCTCGCTGGGGTCGAAGATGGGGGTGATGACGGTGATGTCGGGAAGGTGCGTGCCGCCGTTATAGGGCGCGTTCAGCATGACGACATCGCCCGGACGGAGGCTTGCCGCGCGTTCGCGCACGACGGTTTCCACCGAACGGTCCATGCTGGCAAGATGCACCGGCAGGTGCGGCGCGTTGGCGATGAGTTGACACTGGGCGTCGAAGATCGCGCACGAAAAGTCGAGGCGTTCCTTGATGTTGACGGACTGTGCGGTGTTGGCGAGCGCTTCTCCCATCTGCTCGGCGATGGACATGAACAGGTTATTGAAGACTTCCAGCATGGCTGGGTCTGGCCGAGTGTGCGCGGGCGTTGGCGCGGAGGAGTTCGTTGCGACGGGTGCCGTCCGATTAATGATCAGGTGGTTGTGGGCCGTGACGCGGAGCCGCCAGCCCGGTTCGACGACGATGGTCTGGTGGGTTTCGATAACGAGGGCGGGACCTGCGAGGCGATGTCCGGGTTTGAGGTTTGCGCGATGATAGACGCCGGCGTCGTGCCAGTGACCGTTGGAGAAGAAGCGGGTTATGTCGTCGGGGTGGCAGCCATCGGCTGGGTGCAAGGGCAAGTTCGGTTCGGTGATGGATTCGCCGCCGCCGGAGGCTTCGACCAAAACGGTGGAGATGACAATGTCTGTTTGGGGAGAGACGAAGCCGAACCGCTGGCGATGAAGTGTTTCGAAGGTCGATCGCATTTGGCTTGGATCGGACGGCGGGACCGCAAGCGGGGTGTCGCTTCCAGCGTAACGCACGTGCAATTGTGTCGTGACAGCGATGGCGGCTGGATCGACGCCTTGCTGGATCAGTTCCTCGGTTGCGGCCACCGCCATGGCTGCGGCGGATGTAAGTACGGTCGAAAGCGAAGCGGCATCGAGGGTTTTTTCAACCGACTGGACCCGCTGGGCTTTCACGTCCGCGAGCCCCATGCCGTATGCCGACAGCAATCCCGAGAGGGGATGGATCAAGATCGTTTCCATGCCGAGTGTGGCGGCGATTGCGCATGCCGTTTGTCCGCCCGCCGAGCCAAAGCATGCGAGCGTATAACGGGTGACGTCGTAGCCGCGCGCGACCGAAATAGTGCGGATGGCGCTTGCCATGTTCTGGACGGCGATCTGGAGGAAGCCATCGGCTACCTGCTCGGCAGTGCGGCCGCAGCCAATCTCGTCGGCGAGTTGGGTAAAGGCTGTTTCCACCGCTTCGATGTCGATGGGCTGGTTGGAGCTGGGTCCGAAGATTTTTGGGAAGTTGCCCGGCGCGAGTTTGCCCAGCATGACGTTCGCGTCGGTCACGGTGAGCGGTCCGCCGCGGCGGTAGGCCTTTGGGCCAGGATTTGCGCCGGCACTCTGCGGGCCGACGCGAAAGCGGGTGCCGTCGTAGAACAGGATCGAGCCGCCGCCTGCGGCAACGGTATGGATCTTGAGCATCGGGACTGCGAGCCGGACGCCAGCGACTGTGGTTTCGAATGTTTGCTCCGCGATGCCGGCGTAGTGCGAAACGTCGGTCGAGGTGCCGCCCATGTCGAAGCCGATGACGCGGTCGAAGCCAGCAATCTTGGCGGTTTTAATCATGGCGACGATGCCGCCGGCCGGGCCCGACAGAATCGCGTCCCGGCCCCGGAAGGCATGGGCCGCTTTCAATCCGCCCGAGGAGGCCATGAACTGGATGCGTGGTTCATTTACTTTGCTTGTTGGGGGAGATGAGGATGTGAGGGCGCTGGTCACTTGATTTACGTATCGGTTCAAGACGGGCGACAAATATGCGTCTGCGACGGTTGTGTCACCGCGCGGAACGATGCGGATCAGGCCCGAGACTTGATGGCTGACGGAAACCTGAGTGAAGCCGATCTTGCGCGCCAAGTCAGCCGCTGCCTGTTCGTGCTCGGGATAGGCGTAGCTGTGGAGGAATACGATTGCTGCAGCGCGGATGCCTTCGGCAAAGGCAGTTTGGAGGTCGCGGTTGAGGGCTACCAAATCGAGTTTGCGTTCGATTTCGCCGGTCGCGTGGACGCGTTCGTGGGCCTCGATGACGCGCGCATAGAGCATTGCGGGCTTGATCACGTGGCGGGCGAAAATGTCGGGGCGCGCCTGGGTGCCGATTTCCAATTGGTCGGCAAAGCCTTGCGTAATCACCAGGACCGTCGCATCGCCCTTGCGTTCCAGGAGCGCGTTGGTTGCGACCGTCGTACCCATTTTGACGGCCAGGATGCGCTCATGGGGAAGCGGTTGCCCGCTTGGTACCTGCAATGTCAGGCGAATGCCTTCGATTGCCGCATCTGGATAATCAGGGTGGACAGACAGAACTTTGCGGGTGTGGAAGGAGCCATCTGGGGCGCGTGCAACGAGATCGGTAAACGTCCCGCCTCGGTCGATCCAGAATTGCCATTTGCCCTGAACGGGTCTTGCCATAGCGTGATCGAGCTCTGTGCGTTGCCAACAAAAAGCCCGGCGTGGGACGCCGGGCTTCAATTATGACGGACCGCTCAGCGGGGCAAAGGTTTAATTTACCCGGCTCCAGGTCTCACCTTTGCAGACGATGCCGCCGAGAACGCAGCCCTTGAGCGACAAGCCGCCACCCGACAGCGTCACGACGCCGTTGTAGGTCTGGCCGTCTTCGGTGTTCAGCAAATCGCCTTTCCAGGTATTTTCGCCGGACTTGGTGGCACCCGACATGATCACGGTGCCGACGGTGCCTTGCTTGCTCTTGTCCTTTACGCCAACGATCTTGGCGCAGAGGTTTGAGCCGCAGTTGTAGAATTTTACGACTGTGCCTGTTGATGGGCGTTGCCAAGTGCCCGTCGGATCGGCTGCTTGAGCCGTGGTGGCCGCAGCCGTCAACAACATCGTGCCGATAATGCAGCGCATCACTGATCGCATGGAAGGTTCCTCTGCCAAGTTCATTTTTCGTTTTTTAGTAGGCCAACTTTTGGGTCGGTCTAAACAGACTAATGCACTTTAACTCAGGTGTCATCGTCCATACCTGTATTTATTTTTTGAGACGGCCTCTTCTGTCTCTTCTATCGGTCGCGAATTTTCGCTAAGCTTATGTTTCTGCAATCGCACTTACGTGCGGCGACGTCTGCATGCGAATTGAGATTTCGCTTCTCATCTTTCTTAGGGGGTGGCGAGGGAGAGAAAGCCGGGCCAGAAATGCCGCTTGTTCATATCGCTAAAGCGTTAGGTTTGGGCAAAGGTGGAGCTGTGCGCGGCGCCATTGAAGCACTTGTTGCCCAGCTCAGTTCCCTGGTTGCGCCTGATGCGACGCCAGCCCATCAACGCGTGGCGTTTACGATCGCGTTCGTCGCTCTGGCAGCTAAGATGGCGAAAGCGGACGGGTGTGTCGCGGTAATCGAGGCGGAAACCTTCCACCGGATGTATGAGGTGCGCGCCGATGAGGCCGTTAATGTACGGCAAGTGTTCGATCTGGCAGCTCAAGATACGGCTGGGTTTGAGAGCTATGCGCGCCAGATTGCCAAGGCGCTGAGCCATGAGCCGCGCATGCTGCGCGACGTGTTCGACGGCTTGTTCCATATTGCGGCTTCCGACGGGATCCTTCATCCCAGCGAAGATCGGTTTTTGCGGGCGGTCGCGGGGATTTTCGGCATCGAAGCCGTTGAGTTACGCACGATTCGTCGCGCGTTCGTCTATGGTGACGTGCTCGTGGCTGGGGGCTTCGATAGCCCTTACGATGTCCTGGGCGTCGATCCCTCCATTTCGACGGCGGATCTCAAGTTGCGGCACCGGGAACTCGTTCGCGATCATCACCCCGACAGTCTCGCCGCGCGTGGTATTCCCGAGGCGTTTCACGCCGCCGCTGGACGAAAACTCGCAGTGTTCAACGCTGCGTACGACGCGATCCTCAGGGAGCGTGGTTTGAAGCAGAGCTCTGCCGTCGCAGGGTCCGTTCAATGAAGCCCGAATCTGGCGATGCGCCTGCCGCGGAAATTTTTCCGCCCGATACAAAGCTTGCCTGTGCGGTGGTTCCAGCTGTCAATGTCGAACTCCGCCGTGAGGGCGTTCTGCCGCGATATCTCATCTTGCATTACACGGGCATGGCGAGTGCCGCCAAAGCCGTGGAATGGCTGGCTTGTGCGCAGAGCCGTGTGTCATGTCATTATGTGATCGACGAACACGGAAAGATCACGCAACTCGTTCCTGAGGCTTTGCGAGCGTGGCACGCCGGTGTTTCGCTGTGGGCTGGCGATGACGACATCAATTCGGCGTCGATCGGTATCGAGATCCAAAACCCAGGCCATGAGGACGGTTATCCCGATTTTCCGTCTAGGCAGATGGCAGCGGTTGCCGCGTTGAGCGCAGATATCGTCGTCCGGCATGGTTTGCGACCGCGCGACGTGCTGGCCCATTCAGACGTTGCGCCGGCGCGCAAGATCGATCCGGGAGAGAAGTTCGACTGGCGATTTTTGCATGCTCATGGCGTTGGGCATTGGGTCGAGCAAGTCGCTGTGGATGGGGATGATCCAGGCTTTGAGCGGGGTTATTTTGGACCGGCGGTGAGGGAGGCTCAGGCGGCTTTGCAGCGTTATGGTTATGGCGTGGAAGTCACTGGGACACTGGATGCGGTAACCTGGTTTGCGCTGCGGGCGTTTCAATTGCACTTCCGCCCCAGTCGTATCGATGGGCGCTTGGATCGGTCGACGTTGGCGACGTTGCATCGCTTGATCGAGGCGCTGCCGGTTAGTTGAAGAGCCGCAATTGCGCTGGTCTTTCATCGCTTATATTCACATTTTGTTCTTTTTTGTTCTTGACCACGGGGGTTGGTCATATTAAGAACGTATTGTGAACTGATGGTGAGGATGTCGTGGATCAGATGGTTTGTACCCCTAAGCCCCTAACCGCTGAGCCAAGGCCATCGTTACTGCAAGCCTGCCCTGTTCTTCGTGTTGCGTCTGTAGCGTCTGTTGGTTCCGCGTCTGTTGCGTCAAATGCGTTAGTTGCGTCGGTCGGGGTAGAATTTGCACACCGGAGCCAGATGGGCCCTCGTTTGGCTCCGGT
>JANOVN010000059.1:0-2837 GCA_031417455.1 Hyphomicrobiaceae bacterium
GCGTCCTCGACCACGCATTGAGCGAAGGCCAATACCGCAACTTCAAGGTTCTTCAATCCACCGGCTGGGTCATGTCCACCCTGACCGAAGTCCGCAACCGCGCCGACCTCATCATGATCGTCGGCTCCGACGTCCACGCCCTCCACCCGCGCTTTTTCGAGCGCGTCGTCTGCAACGCCGAAACGATGTTCGAACCGCAGCTCAAGCGCACCGTCGTCTTCATCGGCAAAGGCCTCGATAGCGCCGCAGTCATTGGCCCCCACATCGGCGAAGTCATCCATCTTGATTGCCCGCTCGACCAGGTCGGCGAAGTCGTCTCCGCGCTGCGTGCCCGCTTGAAAGACGTACCCCTGGCCGCGCCATCTATCGCCGACGTGCCGATGACGGCCATCGACGATCTCGCCACCCGCTGCCTTAAGGCCGCTTACGGCGTCGTCGTCTGGGCTTCGCCCAGCCTCAACTTCCCCAACGCCGACCTGACTATCCAAGTCATCTGCGACATGGTCCGCGAGTTGAACGTCACCCAGCGCTTTGCCGGTCTCTCCCTCGGCGGCAACGAAGGTGCAGTCACCGCCAGCGCCGTCTCAAGCTGGCAAAGTGGTTACCCGCTCCGTGTCAGTTACGCCAACGGCAAACCCGAACATGACGCCACCCGCAATTCTCTTAACCGCATGCTCGCATCCCGCGAAGGCGACCTCCTCGTCTGGACCGCCAGCTTCACCACCGGCATCGGGGTCCCCAAGACCAGCCTGCCGACCATTGTGCTTGGCACTCCCGGCATCGAGATGGCCCAGCCGCCCGCTGTCTTCATCCCCGTTGGCACCCCGGGCGTCGACCATACTGGTCGCCTCGTGCGCTGCGACAACGTCGTCTCGTTGCCGCTGCGCAACTTAGGCCGCGCGCCCTTGCCAAGCGCCGCCTGCGTCCTCGAAGCCATCGAAGCCGCCCTCCACAATTGAGCTGACCCAATTCTTGAGCTGAAACGAGCCAGAACCAAATGCTGACAAAACTAACAGGCGGCAAAGTCTACGACCCAGCCAACGGGATCAACGGCGAAATCCGCGACATCTACATCCAAGACGGCCGCATCATCACGCCCGACCCCAATGCCCGCGTTCACGAGGAGTTCTCCCTGCGGGGCCGCGTCGTCATGGCTGGCGGCATCGACCCCCATTCCCACATCGGCGGCGGCAAGGTCACCATCGCCCGCATGCTCATGCCCGAAGACCACCAAGGCCACGAGCACGGCCGCGGCGACCTCACCCGGTCAGGCGTCGGCCACGCCAGTCCCTCGACGCTGACCACCGGCTATCGCTACGCCGAAATGGGCTATACCGCCTGCTTCGAGCCCGCGATGCTGCCCGCCAACGCGCGTCAGGCGCACATGGAAATGGGCGACACGCCGCTGCTCGACAAAGGCGCGTTCGTCATGCTCGGCAGCGACGATTTCCTCCTCCGCCAACTGACCCAGAAGCAAGACTTTTCCGCCATCAAAGACTACATCGCCTGGACGATGCACGCAGCCCAGGCCATCGCCGTCAAGGTCGTGAACCCCGGCGGCATCTCGGCCTTCAAGTTCAATCAGCGCTTCCTCGACCTCGACGAAAAGCACGTCCACTATGGTCTCACTCCGCGTCAGATCCTGCTGAACCTCGCCCGTGGCCTCAAGGAGCTTGGCGTCACCCACCCGCTTCACGTCCACGGCTGCAATCTGGGCGTACCCGGCAACGTCGAAACCACGCTATCGACCATAGCGGCGATGGAAGGCCTTCCGGTCCACCTGACCCACATCCAGTTCCACAGTTACGGCACCGAAGGCGACAAGCACTTCTCCTCGGGTGCTGCTCGCGTTGCCGAAGCCATCAACGCCAACAAGAACGTCTCCATCGACGTCGGCCAGGTGCTGTTCGGCCAGACCTGTACCGCCTCTGGCGACAGCATGCGCCAGTATGGCATCGCTGGCAGCGCCTACCCCAAAAAGTCCGTCATCATGGACATTGAATGCGATGCCGGCTGCGGCGTCGTCCCGATGAAGTACAAGGAAAAGAGCTTCGTCAACGCGCTCCAGTGGTGCATCGGCCTTGAGACCTTCCTGCTCGTCAACGACCCCTGGCGCCTGTTCCTCACGACCGACCATCCCAACGGCGCGCCGTTCACCAGCTACCCGCACTTGATCCGCCTGCTCATGGACAAGGGGTTCCGCAACGACATGATGCAGAAGATCGACCCAACCGCGCAGGCCTACTCGACGCTCGGCTCGATCAACCGCGAATACTCGCTCTATGAGATTGCGATCATGACGCGCGCCGGCCCCGCCCGCAGCCTCGGCCTCAAGGATCGCGGTCACTTAGGCGCCGGTGCCTGCGCCGATATCACGGTCTATGCCGAACTCGCCAACAAGGAAGAGATGTTTACAGCCCCCGAACTCGTCTTCAAAAACGGCGACTTGATCGTCCGCAACGGCCGTATCGTCAAAATCGTCAACGGCGCCACCCACGTTGCCCGCCCCGACTACGACAAGGGCATCGAACGCTCGCTGAACGATTACTTCCGCCGCTATCACACCGTGGCGATGGACAACATCCGCGTCGGCGACGACGAGATCATCGGCAGTGACAAGGGCTCCATCATCGTCCAACCGACAGGAGCCCGCATCTGATGAAATCGACCACCATCAACGGCGTCCAGATCGACGACACCTTCGCCGAAGCTTTCGGCATGAGCGGCACCGGCGTCATCATCACCGCCGACACCCCCAAATGGGCCAAGATCTGCGCCGACACGATGACCGGCTTCGGCACCTCGGTGATTGGCTGCGGCGCGGAATGCGGCATCGA
>JANOVN010000060.1:0-14882 GCA_031417455.1 Hyphomicrobiaceae bacterium
GCCCGTCACCCTCGTCTGCGAGGAAGCCCACCGCTACGTGCCGGTCAAGTCGACGACCGGCTTCGAGCCGGCCAAGCGCGCCATCGCCAAGATCGCCAAAGAAGGCCGCAAATACGGTGCGTCCCTCTGCATCGTGACCCAGCGTCCCGCCGAAATCGACCCCACGATTTTGTCTCAGTGCAACACCGTATTCGCCCTGCGCATGTCCAACGACCGCGACCAGGCCATCGTGCAGTCGGCCATTTCTGATACCGGTTCGGGACTGCTTGAATTCCTCTCGGCCTTGGGCCAGCGCGAAGCGATTGCCTTCGGCGACGGCGTGTCGCTGCCCGTTCGCATCCGGTTTGACGAAATGCCGAAGGAGTTCCTGCCCCGTTCGTCGGGTGCAGCCTTCACCAAGCAATGGCAGCATTCCGAAAACGACGAAGGTTTCCTTGAGCACCTGGTGGAACGCTGGCGTTCGGCAGGCCTCGGCGCGCAGCTTGATGCGTCCCAACAGGCGGCCCAGATCGCGGAAAGCCTAGGCGGCGGCAACAACAACTTCCAGGACGACATGCAGTCGGTTGCACAGCCCGCACGTGCGCTAAACGCGCCGCTGGGTTCGGAAGGCCGCGTCAGCGGCATCGCTCGGCGTGAAACGATCAGCGCTGCCCCATCGGCTGGTGCCTCTGCTGCAGCCTCGCCGCGCCGCCCCGCTGCCGTGACGCCCCCGCCTGCTGCCCCCTCGGCTACGCGTTCACTCCGCGAACGCCTCATGAGCCGGAGCTGATCGTCTCTCTCCTTACGACGGTCTAGGCTGACGGCCTCGGCGAACGGCCTTCTGTGGGCGCAAGCGTGCGCGTAGTGCGCGCTACGAGTTTGCGCCCACTGGCCGAACGCTGCCGCAAATGGCATCCATCTTGAATAATCCACACTGTGCCAGTCCGGCTTCGCCCTTCCGGCGTAGCGCTTGCGCTGTTAACCGTCCCGGTGTTGAACACACTTGCGGACGCCGGTGAATTCACAAGGACACGACAATAATGACGGGTACACTCTTTCCTGTAGTTCTGTCGGGCGGCTCGGGCACCCGGTTGTGGCCGTTGTCGCGTTCGATGTACCCCAAGCAATTCATCCGCTTCCACGACGGCCAGAACGCCTCGCTGCTCGGTGCCACTTTGGCACGCTTGAAGCCCGCGCTGGGATTTAACGACCCGATTCTTCTGTGCAACAATGACCATCGCTTCCTGGTTCGCGAAGAATTGGAACGCGCCGGCCTAACTGCCAAGGCCGTGATCCTTGAGCCAGTCGCCCGCAACACCGCCCCTGCCATCGCGGTGGCCGCCGTAGCAGCCCTCAAAGAAAACCCCAATGCCGTCCTGATCGTCATGCCGTCCGACCACGCGGTCAAGGACGAGGCAAACTTCGTGGCCGCCGTCCAGCGCGCCGCCGAAGTTGCAGCCAAAGGCAAACTCGTTTTATTCGGTATCAAGCCAGACAGCCCGCAAACAGGCTTTGGTTACATCCGCCAGGGCACGCCCACCGGCGACAAAGCATCAGGCGCGTTCAACGTCGACGCCTTCGTCGAAAAACCCGACGCTGCCACGGCTAAGAAATACTTAGCCGCTGGCACTTACACCTGGAACAGCGGGATCTTCGTTCTCAACGCCCGCCTGTTCCTCGACGAGCTAAACCGCTTCCATCCCGACATCGTCGCAGCAGCAACCCAGGCTTTGGCCAAAGCGGAACAAGATCTCGGCTTCACCCGCCTCGACCGCGCCGCCTTTGAAGCAGCCCCCAGCATTTCCATCGACTACGCCGTAATGGAAAAGACGAAGCAAGCGGCAATGATCCCCGTCGATGTCGGCTGGAACGACGTTGGCTCCTGGTCCTCGCTGTGGGAAATTTCCGACCACGACGAACACGGCAACTTCGTCCAGGGCGAAGCCGTCATGGCCGACACAACCAACACCTACATTCATTCCGGCACCTCGCTCGTCGCCACCATCGGCGTCCATGACCTCATCATCGTCGACACCCCCGACGCGCTGCTCGTCGCCGACCGCTCCCGCTCGCAGGACGTTTCCAAGTTGGTCGCTGGTCTGCGCGTCAACAAACGCCGCGAGCATGAACAGCACCTGCGAAGCCTGCGTCCGTGGGGCTTCTTTGAAACCCTGAGCCTGTCCAGCCGCTTCCAGGTCAAGCTGCTGCACGTCAAGCCCGGGGCAAAGCTCTCCATGCAGATGCACCACCACCGCTCGGAGCACTGGGTCGTCGTCCAAGGTACCGCAAAGGTCGTCATCGACGGCAAGGAACAGCTCGTCCGTGAAAACGAGAGTGTCTACATCCAGGCGACCCATTGGCATCGCCTCGAAAATCCCGGTAAAGTTCCTCTGGAACTGATCGAAGTCCAGCTTGGCAGTTACCTCGGCGAAGACGACATCGTCCGCACCGACGATGTCTACAACCGCACCCCCGACGAAACGAAGTAGGGCCACACCAGAATAGCTCGGAGGACCTATATGTCTGACAAATCAACGGATGCTCCCGTCTGGAAGAAGATGCTGGCGGGCTTTCTTGATTTCTGGACCGCCTTCGCCGTGTTCGGTGTTGCGGTCGCTGCCTCCATCGGCGCGCTCACCAGTGAAGGCTTTAAGCTCGACGGCGTGCCCGCACTCGTCTGCTCTGGATTGATCATCGCCTATTTCTACATCGGCAATAAGTATTGCGGCGGCACGCTGTGGAAGCACATCCTCGGCACGACGCCGTTGCACTTTTCCTGAATTCCCGCAATTTTCTTTCAGTACCCATTCCTTTTTTGCGACAATCGCTCCAATTCCGCCCCAATTCTCACGTCTATCCCCACTTCTCGTCAAGAGCCTTGTGTCCGGGTTTTTCACCCTGGCTGGCGCGCGCCGCGTTGCGGTGGTGTGTTCCGCTTTTATCGAGAAAGCCGAGGTTTTAGCTCAGTGGTTAGAGCGCCCGATTTGGGTCGGGAGGTCGTGGGTTCAATTCCTTCAAACTTCACCAATGCGACTAGCTCAGTGGTTAGAGCACAGGACTTCGAATCCTGCTGTCGCGGGTTCAATTCCCGCTTCGCAATCCGACTGCACTCGGAGACTGCCATGTTGGGAGCTGGCCATAGACTCAAGCCATTGGCCCCGGGCAACCGGTGCCGGTGGCAAACGGCGAGACGACCTGTGCCTGTCGCAGATACCGTCTCCTCGCGAAGCTTCGCCGCCGGGCGCCAGCGCATGCCTCCTGAAAGGGACCGTGCGTCTGCAACCTGATCGAACAGGCCGGACGGGAAGACTGAAGCGCAGGCCCGCGTTCTTTTCGTGAGGATGTGGCTGGTGACCTTTTTAAAAAGAATATCCGGAGAATTTGTTATGGCCCGCAAAGGATTGTTTTCTGACTTCATCGTCAAAGACGACGAGCGCGCGTTTTTATTCCGCGATGGCCGCTTTGTGCGATTGCTGACGCCGGGTCTCCACCGTGAATTTGATTTCAATCGTCGGCTTTCCGCCGAAGTGGTGAAAGTCGTGCGCGCAGAAATCCCCGCCGAGAAGGCGTTGCTGTTTGAAAAGACACAACCAGCCCTGGCCGAAGAGCATTTCGAGATCGTCCAGGCCGGCTCCAACGAGGTCGCTATTGTCTCCTTCGACGGCGAGCCCAAGCATATCGTGCTGCCCAACACGACGCGCGCGTTCTGGAAAACGCTGACCCGCGTCGATGTCGAATTGATCGACACCGCCGCCGACATCCGCGTGGCAAAGCGCCACCAGGATAAGTTCGACCTCGCTCGTTCGAGCGTCGTCACGTCGGTAATCGTGGAAGCCCACGAGGCTGGGTTGCTCATGGTCGATGGTCAACTGACTGAACGCCTCGCGCCGGGTCGTCATGCGTTTTGGACAGTGGGCCGCACGGTGAAGATCGCCAAGGTCGATCTGCGTCCGCAGCCGCTTGAGGTCACGGCGCAGGAAATCCTGACCAAGGACCGGATTGGAATTCGCGTGACGTTGACCGCCTTTGTCAAGGTGATCGACGCCGAGAAATCCGTGCTCGCGACCGCTGACTTGAACGGCACGCTGTACCGGATGATCCAGTTCGCCATCCGCGAAGCGGTCGCCGCCCGCACGCTCGATGAAATCCTCGCCGCGCGTGACACCATCGATAACCAGGTGCGGGCGTTCGTGTCCGAGCGCGCCAAGCAACTCGGTGCCGAAGTCGGAGAAATCGGCGTCAAGGATGTCATCCTGCCCGGCGATATTCGCGACCTGTTGAACAAGGTCGTGGAGGCTGAACGTGTGGCGAAAGCCAACCTGATCCGCCGCCAGGAGGAAACCGCCTCGACCCGTTCGCTGCTAAACACCGCCAAGCTGATGGAAAACAACCCGCTGCTCTTGCGCTTGAAGGAATTGGAAGCGCTGGAAAAGCTGGTCGAAAAAGTCGGACGCATCGATCTCCACACGGGCTCTGGTGCGCAAGGCTTCGACGCCCTGCTCACCAACCTCGTCAAGATCAAAGGCAGCCAGCAAGTCGAGTAACAAAAGTAATGGGGTCCAGGGGACCGAG
Organism: Hyphomicrobiaceae bacterium; assembly: GCA_031417455.1. Taxonomy (GTDB): domain Bacteria; phylum Pseudomonadota; class Alphaproteobacteria; order Rhizobiales; family Hyphomicrobiaceae; genus JANXVY01. Next base: position 4,552 of record JANOVN010000060.1, read on the forward strand.
TCCCCTGGTCTTCACTTCACGTTCTTCAAGCTGTAAACGTATTCCGCAGCGTCCCGATCCCCTCGATGGTAACCTCGACGACGTTCTGCGGATCCTTCATCACGCCGACTCCCACCGAGGTGCCGCACATGATGAGATCGCCCGGCAGCAGCGTCATGTCTTTGGACAGCGCGGCAACGAGAGCGCGCGGCGGAAAATACATATCCGTCACCGGATAGTTCTGCCGTTCCTCGCCGTTGTGCACGGTCTTGATCGTCAGCCCCATCGGATCGAGCCCCGTCGCGATGACTGGCCCGAACGCCCCGAACGTGTCGTAGCTCTTGGCCCGCGACCACTGCGGGAAGGTTGGGTTCTTGGTGATGATCTCGGCTGCCGTCACGTCGTTGATGCAGGTGTAGCCAAAGATCGCGGCTGCGGCCTCCGCTTCACTGGCATTGCTGCACGCCTTCCCGATCACGATGCCAAGCTCGCCCTCAAACACAACCTTACCTGGATACGACGCTGGTCGCTTGATGACGCCGTCATGGGGCAGCGCGGAACCGATCGACTTCAGCAGATACAGCGGTTCGTCGGGAGGCGCGACCCCAAGCTTGGTCCCAAGCGCGCGCAGATTGTTCCACAGTGCGATGATTTTAGTCGGCGCGCATGGCGTCAGCACCCGCACGCTGGTCAGCGTAAGCGTTTCTCCAGTTGCCACAGGATTGGCGAACATATCGCCCGAATGGACAGTAATTGTTCCGTCTTTCAGCGTGCCAAAACCGTTCTGACCGCCCGCTTGAAACCGTACCCAATGTGCCATCCGCGATCCTCCCCTGCATGTAAAGCAGCGGTTGGTCCGCGCTTCGTGTTAGGGCAGACCCTGCCAGAGCCGGAGATGCTTTGATACTACACGACCGGGCCGACCGATTGAGTAGGGCAAACCTACCCGGATGGATGGCGATCATTCCGGCGCAAGCATAGTCCGGTACTGTTCGGTGGCCGATTCAATCAATCCGGAAGGACCCTAGTGCAGGCTTTCACCCGGACCGCTAGCTTTTGCCACTGGAATAATGATTGCGGGGTCGTCGTTGACCGGCCCGCCATTGGCTTCCTTTTCCATCTCGTCTCGGGCGAGCTTGCCTTGGAACCGCTTCGCACTGTAGATGATCGATGCGAGGTAAACGAGCGTCGAACCCGCCAGTGTTTCAAACGGATACGTCACCAGCAGCGACACGAAACCGATGGCGGCAAAGATCGCGGGAAGCACCCACTCTCGCGGCATCCGCTCACCGATCAGTTTGCCTGAATACGTCGGCACGTTGGACACCATCAGCAGCGCGATCACTAGAGTGTATACGAGCGTCGCCTTGATGAGTGCCGGATTGCCGCGAACATCAACGAGCCCGCTGAGTTCCAGATAGTACGGCAGCATAACGACGATCGCTGCAGCAGGCGTCGGCATGCCGATGAAGTAGTTCGATTGCCACTTGGGACGTTCTTCATCGAGCGCTGCATTGAAGCGCGCCAGCCGCAGCGCCGAACCGAGCGCAAACATCATCACGCAAATCCAGCCGAAACTGCGCGTGCCGCCAAGGGCCCAGTTGAACAGCAGAAACGCAGGCGCAACCCCGAAGTTGACGAAATCGGCAAGACTGTCGAGTTCGGCACCAAACCGGGAAGAGGCCTTCAGAAGCCGGGCGATCCGGCCATCAATACCGTCAAGGAATGCCGCAAACACAATAAGATACAGGGCAATGTCATACCGCCCCTCGATACCCATGCGGATCGACGTGAGACCCGCGCAAAGCCCAAGCAGCGTAAAGAAATTCGGTATCATTAGCCGCACGGGAATTCGCCGCCGGGCAAACATACGTTGCGCCCTGCGGCGGCGCGTTTCCTTTTCCAACTGCGGCTCGACCTGATCCATCTTACTGGTTCCCCAAAAAGCCGCAGGACGGCGAAGCCTTCACTGTAAAGCGCGATCGCCCAACTGTGGAGTGCTTTTCACATTGCGCACACGCCTCGGTTAAACCCGCCGCGCTTCCCGCACGGCCTCGTCGGAGCGCAGATCGGCAAACACCGTCTCCCCGCCAATCGCCATCTGTCCGACCGCCACCAGTGGTGTTTTTCCAGGCGGCAGATAGATATCAACCCGCGAGCCGAATCGGATCAACCCGAAGCGCTGGCCGATGCCGAGTGTTTCTCCCTCGCTCGAAAACGTCACGATCCGGCGCGCCACAAGACCTGCAATCTGCACCACACCGATCTCGACGCCTTGCGTCGTTTCGATCACGATGCCGCGCCGCTCGTTCTCTTCGCTCGCTTTGTCGAGGGCAGCGTTCAGGAATGCACCCGGCACATACACCGAGCGCTTGATCCGTCCCGCAATCGGAGCGCGCTGAATGTGGACGTCGAATACCGACAGGAACGTCGAAACCCGCACCCGCTCAGCATCGCCAAGGCCCAATTCGGCCGGCGGTTTGACCTTTTCAATCGAGCTGATTTCGCCATCCGCCGCCGAAACGATCAGTCCCTCGCGCAGCGGAACGACCCGCTCTGGATCGCGAAAAAAGTACACGACCCATGCCGTCAGCACGACCATGATCCAGGCGAGTGGCGTCCAGTCGATAAGGAAAAACCCAATCGCGCATGCGCCCGCAATTGCGATGAACTTGTAGCCATCGGGATGGGGCGGCACGAAGCTGCCCAAGATGGTGTCGAACAGGCTGTGACGGTCGGACACTTTTTACAACTCCAATGTTCGCGCGGGCCTTGTGCTGGCCGGGCGGAAATATATGCAAGAGCGCGCGTATAAACGCCCTTACCTGTTTGCGCCAGCAATATAGCGGCCAGCGCGGCGAGCCGACATCTAAACCACAATGACGGTTACGCCGGGCTTGTCTAACGGCCCCCGCAACAATAGGTGCGCCACAGATCCCGTCTTTATGTAATGTATTCAGTGCTTTCAGCGGAGCAAACGTCGCACTTACTGTTGCGGGAAGGCCTAACTCACCGGCACGGCCACGAACCGCAGGTCGCCCTTGCCGTCCTCGACCCGCAGCAGCACGGCCTTACGCCCAGCCTTTTTCACCTTTTCAATGCTGCGAACGATATCTTCAGGCGTTGTCACCGGATCTTGCGCTGCCTCCACGATGACATCACCGGCTTTGATGCTTTTCTGCGCGGCAGCACTTTGTGGATCAATCTCGACCACGACCACGCCCTTCATCTTGGCATCAAGCCCGTACTTCGCGCGCAACTCGTCGGTCAAAGCCGAAACCTTTAGGCCGATCAACGACGTTATGTCGGACTTCTTTCCGCCGTCGGCTTTGGGCGTTGTCGCCGGAGCATCTGGTTTGTCATCGTCGTCGACCAAACGGCCCACCGTGACCTTGATCGTCTTCTTCTTGCCGCCACGCAGCAACTCGACATCGACGCTCTGCCCGACCGGCGTCTGCGAAACGATGCGCGGCAGTCCCCGCATCGTGGAAATGTCCTTGCCGTCGAACTTCAAGATGACGTCGCCCGCCTCAATACCGCCTGCCGCCGCCGGTCCACCCGGCGAAATGCCGCCGACCAGTGCTCCTGTGTTTTCGGCAATTCCAAGCGTTTCGGCGATGTCTTCCGTTACTGTTTGGATTTTCACGCCGAGCCAGCCCCGCCGAATCTCCCCATACTTCTTGAGCTGATCGACGACCGAGGCAACCGTGTCCGACGGTACCGAAAACCCAATCCCGATCGAGCCGCCGGTCGGCGAAATGATTGCCGTATTGATGCCGATGACCTCGCCGTCCATGTTAAACAGCGGCCCGCCCGAGTTGCCCTTGTTGATGGCAGCATCCGTCTGCAGGTAATCGTCGTACGGCCCGGAGTTAATGTCGCGCTGCTTGGCCGAAATGATCCCGAGCGACACCGATCCGCCGAGCCCGAACGGATTGCCGATCGCTAGCACCCAGTCGCCCACGGCCATCTTGGCCGACGACCCAAGCGGCACTGCCTTGAGCGGCTTCTTCGGCGTTACCTTGAGCAGCGCGATGTCGGTCTTGGTATCGCGCCCGATGACTTTCTCGACCTTGAGCTTGGTACCATCATGGAAATTGATGATGATCTCGTCCGCGCCATCAATGACGTGGTTATTGGTTGCAATCAGCCCATCGGGATCAATCACGAAACCCGACCCCAGCGATGAAATCTTGCGATCCGGCGGGGCTTTTCCGCCGCGCTTTTGAAAGAAATCGTCGAAGAACTCTTCGAATGGCGAACCTTTGGGAACCTTGGGCAGCGGCACGCCCTGCGGACCCTTTTGCGCCTGCGTCGTCGAAATATTGACCACGGCATCACTGAGCCGGTCGGCAAGGGGCGCCAGCGAAGGGGGCGGCACGAACGAGCGTTGCGCCGATGCATTGGGTATGGCGACCGTCAAGCCAGCCGCCACTAACCCCACGAACGCCACGACGGTGTACCGCGTCCGCACAGACCAAGGTTGGCCGGTGTGTGCACGAGCGTGGCTTCGCATGGACGTTTCTCCTGAGGGTGTTCGGCGCTGGCACTATCTTGGCCTAACGTGCGGCCAACACAAGGCAACTGTCAACGAAACCCCAAAAACCAGCGGCGCCGCCAGTCTTCTATGTCCGACAAAACAAGCATCTGGTGCGGCGTTGCGATGCCGTTGGATCGGAACGCCGCTCCAGGAGGCTGATGTTGCCTGAACTACTTCACGGTGATTTTGATCACCTCAGACTGCACGATCGGATCGTGGGGAATGTGATTATGATCCGCCAGAATCAATTGCAATGTGTGTTCGCCTGGCTTCAGCTCGATCACAGCCTCTGTCTGGCCCTTGCCGAAATGCTTGTGATTGTCATCCGCGGGGATGCCAGCCTTCGGATCGGCCAGCGTCTTGTCGATGATCAAGTGATGGTGGCCTGCGTTGTCCTTGGCCGTCCCGGCTGGCGACACTTCCATGCCGGCAATGCCGAACTTCACCGTCACTGGGCTCGAAACCGTCGCCCCGTTGGCTGGCTCCAGGAACATAACCTTCGCCCCAGCCGGTGATTTAGATACGTCCTGCGCCGTGGCGGTCGTGGCGGCAGCAGCTATGAACAATCCAGTCATCAACATTTTCAACATCGGCGTGTCCTCTCCGGTTAGTCTTTTTCCCAGCCTTTGAACGGCGGCAGCTGCTACATGGATCTCATGACGCAATCCGACGCCGAACGCCTCGATATAGCACTTGTGACGCGAGGGCACGCTCCGACGCGCTCCCGTGCCAGAGATTTGATTGTGCGGGGCCTTGTTTGTGTTGATGGCACAGCCGCTACTAAACCCGCCATGTTGGTAAAATCCGCAGCGAGCATAGCCATCACCGGCGAGGACGCGTTTGCAGCCTCCCGCGGATCGGTGAAGCTGCGCGCCGCCCTCGACGGCTTCGGCTTCGACCCGGCCGGACGCATCGCGCTCGATGTCGGTGCATCCACCGGCGGCTTCACCGAACTCCTGCTTGCGCGCGGCGCAGCCAAAGTCTACGCCGTCGATGTCGGACGCGACCAGCTATTGGCCCGCCTCAAAGCCGACCCGCGCGTCGTCTCGCTCGAAGGCCAGGACAGCCGGACCATCGATGCGACCCTCATCCCTGACCCCATCACCGTCATCGTCGCCGACGTCAGTTTCATCTCGCTGAGAAAAGCCCTTCCCGCAGTACTGTCGCTCGCCGCCCCAGGCGCATGGCTTGCCGCTCTGGTCAAACCCCAGTTCGAAGTTGGCCTCAAAGGCATTGGTAAAGGCGGCATCGTGCGCGACGAAGTAGCCCGCCTCGCAGCCTTCGATACCATCGCGCGCTGGCTTAAAGATGATATGGGTTGGGTAGTGTTTCCGCCGATCGTTTCGCCCATTGCTGGCGGCTCGGGCAATACCGAATACCTCCTCGGGGCAACCCGCTCGATCTGACTGTGAAATAATGTCCCAAACTCAAGATCTGACCATCGACCGCCTCGCGGCCCAAGGCGACGGCGTCGCTTCCACCCCAGACGGCAACGTGTTCCTGCCGTTTGTGTTGCCGGGCGAACGCGTCCGCGCGCAACTGAGCGAAGGCCGCGCCAGCGTCGTCGACATCCTGGAGCCAAGCCCCGACCGCATCGCTCCCATCTGCCGCTACTTCACCCACTGTGGCGGTTGCGCCACCCAACATATGGCAGCCAGCGCCGAACAAGCCTGGAAAACCGGCCTTGTCGCAACGGCCATGAGCCAGCAGCGCGTCTTTGATTCAGCATCGAGCGCGGCGGAATCCGCTGACGACACCGCAGAAGTCAAAGCCAAAGTCCGCGTTGCCTCCTCTATCCAACCCATCATCGCTTCACCTCCAGGAACCCGCCGACGCGCCGTCTTCGCTGCCCGCCGCACCAAAGCCGGTGCGATCCTCGGCTTCCACGAACAACGCTCCCACGACATCGTTGATTTGGCCGTTTGCCCGATCCTCTCGCTCCAAATCACGAGCCGTCTGGACGCACTGCGCGCCCTCGTCACGCCCTTGCTCTCCCGCTCCGGCGAAGCCCGCATGACGGTGACGCTTGCCGATAACGGCGTCGATGTCGTCCTGGAAGACACCAAGCCCGAATTGACCTTCGACGAGCGCGCCACCATTGCCGATCTCTCCCGTGCAGCCCGCATCATTCGTCTGACCGTCAAAGGCGAAATCATCTTTGCAACCGGCGAGCCCCAGCTCAAATTCGGCCGCGTGAACGTCACACCAGCGCCCGGCGTCTTCCTTCAGGCGGTGCCCGAAGTCGAAGCCCGCATGACGGAAATCATCCTCGCCGCCGTCGGCAAATCCAAGCGCGTCGCCGACCTGTTTTCCGGCCTCGGCACATTCAGCTTCCCGCTTGCCGAGCGCGCCGAAGTGTTGGCGGTCGATGGCGACAAAGCTTCCATCGCGTGCCTCACCCAAGCCGTCAAACGCGCCCAGGGCATCAAGCCCGTGACTGCCAAAGTCCGCGACCTGTTCCGCGAACCGCTGTCGGCGAAGGAATTGCAATCCTTCGACGCCGTCGTGTTCGATCCGCCCCGGGCAGGTGCCGACGCTCAGGCCCGCATGATTGCCAAATCGAAGGTGCCCATCGTCGTCGCCGTCTCCTGCGCCCCCTCGACTCTCGCCCGCGACCTCAAAACCCTGATCGCTGGCGGCTACGTCCTCCAATCCATCACTCCCATCGACCAGTTCATCTTCTCCCCCCACGTCGAGGCCATCGCCATATTAAGGCGGCCAAAACGGTAGGGGATTACTTTATTTCCTTATGAAAACTTCAATAGCCGCTCGACATACTCTGGCACCACTTCCGTCGCTGGCCCATGAACCGCCTCATCAAACAGGCTCGCGCCTGCTGATGGCTCGAGGTTCAATTCCACCGTTCGCGCACCGCCCGCCATGGCCTCGGCAACAAACCCGCTGGCTGGATACACATTCCCGCTGGTACCGATAGAAATAAACAGATCGCACGCTTCCAGCGCCGCGCCGATCTCATCCATCCGGTAGGGCATCTCGCCAAACCACACCACATCGGGCCGCATCCTGCCGTCACGCTTGCACGACGGGCACACCGTCTCAATCGCGAGTTCCGCCGTCCAGGGGTGCCGAGCCCCGCACCGCGCACATAGCGCCGCCAGCAGTTCACCGTGCATATGGATGAGCTTGGTTGACCCCGCCGCCTCCTGCAACGCATCGACGTTCTGGGTGACGATCAGCACGGCCGGATGCTCGCGTTCGAGCCGCGCCAGCGCAAAATGCGCCGCATTGGGCTTTGCCAAGGCGTGATCCCGCCGCCGCATGTTGTAGAACTCGTGCACCAGCAACGGATTGCGCGCATATCCCTCCGGCGTTGCCACCTCGCGCACGTCGTACTTCGACCAGATGCCGCCCTTGTCGCGAAACGTCGCGATGCCGCTTTCCGCCGACAGGCCCGCTCCCGTTAAAACGACAATCCGCTCATACGCCACCACGGCTTACACCCCACACTGCCCGCGATGCCGCAACACATGATCGGCCAGCACAATCGCCATCATCGCCTCGCCCACCGGCACCGCGCGAATTCCCACACATGGATCATGCCGCCCCTTGGTTATGATCTCACCCTCCACGCCCGCCTTGTCGATCGTCTTGCGCGGCGTCAGGATCGACGATGTCGGCTTGACCGCAAACCGGCACACGACCGCCTGGCCCGACGAAATCCCGCCCAAAATCCCGCCCGCGTGGTTCGACAAAAACACCGGCTTGCCGTCCGCCCCCATACGAATCTCGTCGGCGTTTTCCTCGCCCGTGAGTGCAGCAACCGCCATCCCGTCGCCAATCTCGACCGCCTTCACCGCGTTGATCGACATCATCGCCGACGCAATGTCTTGATCGAGCTTGCCATAAAGCGGCGCGCCAAGCCCTGCCGGCACGCCCTCGGCGACGACTTCGACCACCGCCCCGCACGACGACCCAGCCTTACGGATGCCGTCGAGATACGTGGTCCAAGCCTCGACCACGCCGGCGTCGGGGCAAAAGAACGGATTGTTGGCAACCTCATCCCAGTTCCACCGCGTCCGGTCCACGCCATGCGGCCCTAGCTGCACGAGTGCCGCCCGAATCGTCATGGCGGGAATGATCTTGCGCGCCACCCCGCCTGCCGCGACCCGCACCGCCGTCTCGCGCGCCGATGACCGCCCGCCGCCGCGATAGTCCCGGATGCCATACTTGGCGTCATAGGTGTAATCGGCGTGTCCCGGCCGGTATTTGGTGGCGATGTCGCCATAATCCTTCGAGCGCTGGTCGACGTTGCGGATGACCAGCGAAATCGGCGCGCCAGTCGAAACCAGTACGCCGGAATCGTTGGTGAACACGCCAGACAGGATCTCGACCTCATCGGGTTCCTTGCGTTGCGTCGTGAACCGCGATTGCCCTGGCTTACGTTTATCCAGAAAACCCTGGATCTCGTCCCGGTCGATCACCAGCCCCGGCGGGCAACCATCTACAACACAGCCGATCGCCGGGCCGTGGCTTTCCCCCCAAGTCGTAACCCGGAACATGTGGCCGAAGGTATTGTGCGACATGAGAATGGGCCTTTTGCGTTTGTGGGATGCAGCACGGTCATAGAATTGTGGATGAAAAGCCGCAAGCGTGGCGGGTTTTTCCACCATCATCGTGGTGCGGCGCCAAACGGCGTGACAACCGGGCGCGACGCAGTTAGGCGCTATTATACGCAACGATCGTCGGCAACGAGGGATTGTGCGAGTGGTGATCGGGGCACGATCACCCAAACGGCCAACGGCACTGCTCCAAGCGGGTCTGAGCAACCCACGGCGAGCGGCTCCGTCAATAGTATGACATCTGCGTTGAAAGAGCCGGGAGCCGCACTCCCGGCTCTTTGTTTTTAAAGCGCTCATCTGTATCTATTCTTAAGCAAATTCAATTTGTTAATCGTGCATGGCTCCAATCCAGCTTGACGCCGCCATCGTCCGGGTGCACCAATTAATCCGGTATTGTTGATATCTCGCGTTGAAGAGGTGCGTCCGTGCGTTCGATCCTGGGTCTGGCGTTGCTTGTGGCCGCAAGCCTTGGCGGCATTGAGTACGCAACCAAACTCATGCCGGCGTCGTCGCCATCGAGCGCCCCACAGATGCAGGCAACCCTTCTGGCGCCCGCACTTGCCCCCACAACCGAAACCTTCGGCGGAATTGTTCAAACAGTCGCCGCAACCCAACCGGCCCGCGTTGCAACGCAGCCAACTCCATTGCCGACCGTGACCGTCGCACCGCTTGCGCCCCACGCCGAACCGATCAACCCCATCGTCGAGCCGATCAAGCGTCCGCCGCCAAAGGTGCCCGTGGCCAAATCCGTGACGAAACCCGTGCCAGCTAAAGTGTCGGCCCAAAAGACCAAAGTCGCCAAAGCAAAACCTGCGAAGGCGAAAGAAACCACACCGAAAGCGCCCATCGTCACGGTCACCCGTCCGGGCTTCAAGCTGACCTGCACGGTCGCCCAAAAGCTCGACCCCGCCAAACAGCGCTGCGTCCCCCTCAAGCGCTAAGGGCCGCCCGAAAGACGGTATACTGGTTCGTCCGGATCTGTGGTTATACAACAAATTGATCCATCGCTTTTATCTTATAAAAACGAGGGGCGGAGCAGCGCGGCAAGCGCGCGGGTAGTCCCGCGATTGGTAGAGAGCACCTACGGCGCTGCTCCTTAAGTCAGATTTGTTTTGCCAGCTCAAGGCTGGCGTGGGTCCGCTAGTTCCACAAATAGCAGCGCCTTGCTCAGTCGGGCTGCGTTGCCCGCTTCGCTCGCGTCTGACATCCGTTCCCACTTTCTAAGACGCCTC
>JANOVN010000061.1:0-2985 GCA_031417455.1 Hyphomicrobiaceae bacterium
GCACTTGCTGCCGACACCAAGCGCAACGACATGATCTTCGACGACGTGCTGATCAGCCTGCAAGCCGGTCGCCGACGATCATGTCGTTGCGCTTGGTGTCGGCAGCAAGTGCCGCATAAAGCGTGATCATTTGCTGTGGCCCGCTAACTTCTTGTCCCGGCGGCGTCTGGAAGCCTGTCTCGCGCAATTTGACCTTGTGAGTGAACGCACGAGTGGCCGCCTGTGCCTTGGCATCAACCCGGTATCTAACCGGCCCGCATTGCATGAAGATGATGGGGTGGTGGCCATCCTTGCGGGCAACCGTCGCCGACAATCCGAGGACATATCGGGCCTTAGTGCGGCACGCGACGAGTTCGAAGCTGACGGCGGATAGATGGTGGCATTCGTCCACGATCAAGTGGCCGTAGTCGCCGACCAGATCACTCACCACGCCATTGCGGACGAGGCTTTGTATCAGTGCGATGTCGATGCGGCCGGACGGCTTGCGCTTACCGCCGCCAATCGTGCCGATGTCGCTTTCGGCGACAGAAAGGAAAGTTTTGAGGCGCTCGCGCCATTGATCTACGAGCTGCTGCCGGTGCACCAGCACCAGGGTGTTGCAGCCTCTTGCAGCAATCATTTTCGCGCCGACTACGGTCTTGCCAAAGGCCGTCGTTGCAGCGAGCACACCGTAGTCATGCGGTTCGATGGCGGCGACAGCTGCTGCCTGGACATCGTGCAACGTGCCGAGAAACGTGAACGCCAAGGGTTGGCCCCGATGACGCTCGTCTTTCAGGATCGGCTTGATCCCAAGGACTTTCAGGACCTCCAAGGCTTCATCGAGGCAGCCGCGCGGCAGGCCAACATGTTGTGGATGAAGTTCGGCGCAGGAAATGATGCGGGGCTTGCCGTAGGTCGGCATCCGCATCGCCTGAGCACGATAGAATTCCGGGTTCTGAAAAGCGGCGACCCGCACGAGCTGAGCCACAACCGAGGACGGCAGGAGCGCGCGGTCGACGTACACCTGATCGGCCAGCACGACGCCGACGTGTTCAGGCATCGGCTCAGTAGTCTTCGGGGTTTGCCGCCGTCGCGATGGCGTCATCTTCCATGGCTCGTCTGCGTTCTCGTCGTCGACCGGAAGCCTGACGCCGGTGGCTCCGCCGGGCATGTCGGCCTCGGCTTGTCCGATCAGGGCAGCGACTTCGGCGGACGATAAGCGGCGCAGGCTTCCAAGAAATGCCCACTGGTCGTCGTAAGGCGTGAGTGCATCGTCAACGAAAACGCTGTTGCCTTTTTCGCGCGCCAATCGTTGCAACGGCAGGGCGATCAGGTTGCCGAAACCACCACTGGGCATCGTATCTTGGCTTGGAAACAGCCGGTCATAGGACGCGAAGCCGATCTCGGGGCGGCGGTTCATCGTGCGTGTCAGCAGCAGCGTGCCCAGCCGCCGCGCTTCCGACGCGGCGATCGAATCCGCAAAGAATATCCAGACATGTCCGCCATTTCCCGACCGCGACCGCGCCAGCGCCGCCGGCACATCGAGGTCACGGCAGGTTTCGAGAAACGCTTTGGCGTCGCCGACCCAATCCTTCTTGTCGAAATCGACCGCGAGGAAGTAACAGGTGTCGTCAAACAGCAGCGGATAGACCCCGGCAACAAAACCGGTCTCCCGGCGGTTCTTACGAATGCGGTCCTCACCGCGTAGATGGCATTCGACGACGGCATCGGATGCGCCGATGAATGCTTGGTTTGAGCAGTCGCCGCATTTGACCTGGGGCTTGCCGCAGACGCCTCGAACCCACTCGTTCGTACACGCGTGTGAATAGCCGGACTTGCCTGTTTTCTGGTTCTCCCAACGCAGCGGCACCACATCGGTGCGCCCCGAGAACAGTCGGCGGAACACGGCGATTTTCTCTGCCGACGACGAATTGTTCGAAATGCCTGGCTTGGCGGGTGCAGGTACCGACGCCGGAGCCACCGCCGAGACCGGAACTGCGGCCCGCTGCAACTGTTCGAGCCGCGCGACGAGCCGATGCCGCTCCAGATCGAGTGCCGCAAGTGCCGCACGGACTTGCCGAATATCGTCAGGCTGTTCGGGTCCTTGTAACGGGTCGGTCATCGGGGGGCCCGCTCAGATATCGCTGATCACATGAGCCACTGCTACCACGAGCCTTCGATCTTGCGATGAACTCTCAATGACGCGTCGACTAACTTTCACAAGCGATCCTCTGCCCCAAGAAGCATTGCCGCCGACTTCTTCAATCCGCCGACTTCGATGCCGGAGATATACTCCGCGACGGAATGCGGCGGGTTGACCATTCGGGCACGGTCAGCAGCAAATGCCAGAACAGCGCGATCTCGGTCGGCGTCAATCAAATCGCAGACGAAGTCGTCCGGGTGCTGCGCCAAGATGCCCTGCGAACTGAGCACGGCCTTCGGGAAGTGCTTCAAGTTGGTCGTAACGATGACGTGCGCTTTGCAATGCAGCACCGCCGCAAGCACGTGCCGGTCGTTCGGATCGGGCAGCACCAAATTTGGGATTCGGCGCTCAAAACCACTCACCATTGCGTTTGGCAGGTAAGCTTCCATCAGTGCTCGCGTGCGGGCGATCCGCTTGGCATCCAGGTCGGGCCGGTCGCGCCCCAAAGCCGTCGTCCACTCGCGATGTACGTCCTCGGACCATCGCGCCCGGAAGGCGTCAAAGGCGGCGAGGAACATGAGAACACTGCGAATGGTCGACGGATAAAGGACGCTGGCGTCGAGAAATGCGACTGGCGTCACCGCAGCCCCAGCTCCTGATCGAGAGCCGTCAACTCACGCAACGCCTCAAGCCGGTTGGCCCGGTTGCGCGCCTTGTATTCCAGCACATCGGCGAGCGGCAGACGGCGTTGATTGCCAACCTTGCGCACGGGCAGTTCGCCCTTTTCGACGAGGCCGACCAGATAGGGACGCGAGACATTGAGCAGATCAGCCGCCTGCTGCGTCGTGATTTCAACGTCAGTC
>JANOVN010000062.1:0-2111 GCA_031417455.1 Hyphomicrobiaceae bacterium
CCCGCGTCATCGCCGTGACTGGCAGCGTCGGCAAGACGACGACCAAGGAAATGCTGCGCGCCTGCCTGATGCCGCTGGGTAAAACCCACGCCGCCGACAAATCGTTCAACAATCACTGGGGCGTACCGCTCACCCTCGCCAGAATGCCCGCAAACACGCAGTACGGTGTGTTCGAAATCGGCATGAACCACGCGGGCGAAATCACCCCCTTGACCAAGATGGTCCGTCCCCATGTGGCGATCATCACGACGGTTGAAGCGGTGCACCTCGAACACTTCAAGTCGGTCGAGGACATCGCGCGAGCCAAAGCCGAAATCTTCTCAGGGTTAGAACCCGGCGGCACCGCGATTATCCCGCGCGATAATGCGCACTATGGCCTGCTTTCCGCCCGTGCCCGTGAGCATCACGTTCGCGCCGTATCGTTTGGGTTCGCCGAAGACGCGACGGTACGTTTGACCGGCTCATTCGAGAGGGCGACCGGTGTGTCTTACAATACAGTGTCGCTCAGGGGCCTCCAATTCTCGTTCGAGAGTGCCCTGGCTGGCCGCCACATGATTCACAATGCTTTGGGCGTTGCCGCAGCCCTCGACGCGGCCGGCTTGTTCCCAGCGAGCGCTATGGCACCGCTTTCACGCATGGCAGCCCCCCAGGGCCGTGGTTCGCGCACGACACTTCCCATGAACGGCGGCAATGCGCTGCTGATAGACGAGAGCTACAACGCCAACCCAGCGTCGATGCGGGCAGCACTCGCTGCGATGACGCATCGCAAAAGCGCCGGTCAGCCGTCACGGCTCATCGCCGTCCTCGGCGACATGCTGGAACTGGGGCCGGATTCGGCGACCCTCCATGCCGGGCTGGCGGACGCGATCGCGGAGAACGGCGTCGATCTCGTGTTCGCCTGCGGGCCGGATATGCGACATCTGTTTGATGCATTGCCGGTTGAAAAGCGTGCCAAATGGGCGTCAACGTCCAGCGGACTGACCATTGATTTGCTGGACTGCGTCCGGGGGGGCGATGTGGTGATGATCAAGGGCTCAAACGGGTCGCGCATGGCCCCGCTGGTGAGTGCCCTGATCGCGCGCCATATTCCGGCACAATCGAATGGATAAAGAAGCGAGCGATATAAGCGCGTCGAGGGAAACGGGGACGGTATGCTTTATGAATTGATCCAGTTCAGCGACCAGATCGGCGCGCTGAACGTCTTTAGATACCAGACGTTTCGCACCGGCGGCGCAATCTTCACGTCGCTGTTGTTCGTGATGTTGTTTGGCCCCGGCATCATCGATCTGCTGCGCATCAAGCAGGGCAAGGGCCAGCCGATCCGTGAAGACGGCCCCAAAACCCACTTAGCCAAGCGCGGTACGCCGACAATGGGCGGCCTCATGATTCTCGCCGGCATCGCGGTCGGGACACTGTTCTGGGCCAACCTCAAAAACCCCTATGTCTGGATCGTGTTTGGCGTCACCATGTCGTACGGCGCGATCGGCTTTTACGACGATTATCTGAAGGTGACGAAGCGCACGACCTCGGGCTTTGGCGGCGGGTTCCGCCTGTTGCTCGAAGTCATCGTCGCCTGCATCGCGACCTACGCGATCATGTCGCTTGGAAAATCCAACTTAGCCGACGCCCTCACCGTTCCGTTCTTCAAGAACGTGATCTTCCACCTCGGCGGGTTCTTCATCATCTTCGGCGCGGTCGTGATTACGGGCGCGGGCAACGCCGTCAACTTCACCGACGGCCTGGATGGCCTCGCCATCGTGCCGGTGATGATCGCCGCCGCCTCGTTCGCGCTGATCGCCTACATCATCGGTAACGCCAAATTCGCAACCTATCTGCAACTCCACTACGTCTCCGGCACCGGCGAACTCGCCATCATCTGCGGTGCGATGATCGGGGCAGGCTTGGGCTTCCTGTGGTTCAACGCCCCGCCCGCGATGATCTTCATGGGCGACACCGGTTCGTTGGCCCTTGGCGGCCTGCTGGGCACGGTCGCAGTGGCGGTCAAGCACGAGATCGTGCTGGCCATCGTCGGCGGCCTGTTCGTGCTGGAAACGATGTCGGTCATCATCCAGGTGATCTCGTACAAAACGACGGGTAAACGTGTCTTCCGG
>JANOVN010000063.1:0-2884 GCA_031417455.1 Hyphomicrobiaceae bacterium
CACGGCGACCGTCAGCGCTTCGCCTGCCCCCATCGCCGCCGGAGCCGCCCTCTTGGGTGCCCACAACTCGAACGACGTACCTTTGACCACGGCGAACTCACACCCGGTTTCGCACACAGCTTTGTGCCGTCCGGCAAACGACGCGGTATGTTGGGAAGCAACATCGCCAGGCGCCCAGGTGCCGCCCACGGTTGTGCCAGTCGCCGCCGTTAATCGGACTTGGATCGTTCCCTTCGTCGTCGCAGCCTCGGGTGCGACCACGACCGACTGCGTCTCGCACGACAGCAAAACCGGCTTGCCCGCGTCCAGGCTCAGCCCAGCCACGCCCGGATCCGCGCAACCTGCCACGCCCGCGACCAGCGCCAGCGCCCGCCAGATCACCGGATGATCTCGTACGCGTAATTTTCAATGACGGTGTTTGCGAGCAAGTCCTTGCACATCCGCTCGACGGACGCCTTGGCGGCGGTCTCGTCGGTCTCGGCCAATTCGACCTCGATGTATTTGCCCTGACGCACGTCGTTCACGCCGCCAAAGCCAAGCGAGCCGAGCGCGGATTGAATAGCTTTGCCCTGCGGATCGAGGACGCCGTTCTTCAAGGTGATTTTGATGCGAGCTTTCATGAATTGGCTCTGAATAAGGTTGATGTAGGTTGGGTAAGACCGCTCGTTTGCGGTTAAAACCCAACACTTTGGGCCAAAGTGCCCGCCATTTTAAGGTCGATGGAATGGGGACTAGGGAGTTGAGAGTTGGAACAGCTACTCCCTATTCCCAACTCCCCATTCCCTTGTACACTTCCTTAGTTCGGTTTGCCGCTGCCTGTCCCGCTCGGGTTCGTCGCAACCAGCACAGGACCCGCACCCTTGGGAGGGCGCGTTTCGGTCAGCACGCCCAGCCGGCGCGCCACTTCCTGATAGGCTTCGAGCACGCCGCCCAGGTCCTTGCGGAACCGGTCCTTGTCGAGCTTTTCCGCGCTCTGCGCATCCCACAGTCGGCAACAGTCCGGGCTGATCTCGTCGGCCAGCACAATCCGCATCTGCCCATCCTGATCAAACAGTCGGCCAAATTCGACCTTGAAGTCAATCAACCGGATGCCGATGCCAAGGAACAGACCCACGAGAAAGTCGTTGATCCGCAACGCGAGCTGCATGATCTCGTCGATTTCCTGCGGCGTCGCCCAGCCGAATGCCGTGATGTGCTCTTCCGACACCATCGGATCGTTAAGTGCGTCTTGCTTGTAGTAAAACTCGACGATCGAGCGCGGCAACTGCGTGCCGTCCTCTAGCCCCAGTCGCGTCGACAACGACCCGGCGGCGACGTTGCGCACGACAACTTCCAGCGGAATGATCTCGACTTCGCGGATCAGCTGTTCGCGCATGTTGATGCGCTTGATGAAATGCGTCGGCACGCCAATTTCGCCGAGCTTCACGAACACGTATTCCGAGATACGGTTGTTGAGCACGCCCTTGCCTTCGAAGATCGCGCGCTTTTCGCCGTTCAAGGCGGTCGCGTCGTCCTTGAAATGCTGGATGAGGGTACCCGGTTCGGGGCCCTCATAGAGCACCTTGGCCTTGCCTTCGTAGATGCGGCGGCGCCTCGTCATTGTTCGTCCTTTACCGTCGAAAAACAATCCTGTTCCGCACTCCGGTATCGGCCTGCGGCATGAGATCGAACCTTGCAAATTCGGGAGCTGGTCGCGGGTGACGTCCTCCGATTTTCGGAGCGGCACGCCCGCCAGACAAATTCTGACGTGACACTAGCGGAACGCGCCCTTAGACACAATCTCCTGTGACGAACGGGACGAATTGCCTTAGGTGTTGGATGCAACCAGCAGGGCAACCTTCCCCCGTTTGAGGACAATGGACACCGATTCTACTGGAGATATACCTATGACGAGCTTTGACAACCGCAAGAAGGCATTTGAAGACAAGTTTGCACACGACGCCGACCTGAAATTCAAGGCTGAATCGCGTCGCAACAAGATGCTCGCCACCTGGGCCGCCAAGAAACTGGGCATCGACGGCGCAGCGCTCGAAGACTATATCAAAGCTGTCCGCAAGTCTGACCTCGCCGAAGCAGGCGACGACGATGTATTTCGCAAGGTTCAGGCAGATTTCAAGGCCAAGTCGATCACAGTAACCGACGCTGAGCTCCGCACGGTAATGCAGGATTATTTGGCAGAGGCCGTCAAGCAGATTGAAACTGGCACGTGATGCTGCAACAGGCATGCAGCCATAAATAAATCCGGTTTGAGGTTGATGATTGTAGCCGAGACGGGCACTGCGAGTATCCACTGGAGATTGCGATGACCACATTCGACACGCGCGAAAAGGCGTTCGAGGATAAGTTCGTCTACGACGCCAACCTCAAATTTCTGGCTGATGCCCGCCGCGATAAGCGGGTCGGGGCCTGGGCCGCCGGTAAAATGGGGCTCAGCGGCCCGCTGGCGGCCGATTACGCTAAATCGTTGCGCCAGCCTAGCGGAGCAGCGCTCGACATCTTCGCCAAGCTCAAGGCCGATCTGCACGCTCACGCGATTGTCATCAGTGATGCTGACTTGCAGGCAACCATCGCCGGATTCGAACGCCAAGCTTGGCAGGAAGTCGCATCGGGACTGTGATCGCAATTATTCCGTCGGGCATAAGTACTCGCCGCAGGCGATCTTTTAGATCGACGCGGCGTCACGCTTTGCGTGCTGATAGACGAAGCGCACGGTAACGAGAATACCAGCCCGCAGACCATTGAGAAGTGAGTCAGAACTTCTGTGGGCTCGTATTATTCCGGTTTAGGCTCCGATAGCGTGCGCATGAACCACCCAAACTGCATCAACCCATCCGGCCAAGGCCCGTGGCCGGAATCGGCATTGATATGGCCGACATTGCCGGCT
>JANOVN010000064.1:0-4125 GCA_031417455.1 Hyphomicrobiaceae bacterium
ACCACTGACGCTTCCAGTAAATCGAATGCATCGGCGCTCTGAGGGTCGAGCGAGCTAGAGCTGGCACGCGTCACCGGAAACTTCACCCACACCTGATCGCTCTGATAGTCCTGGTACTCCACCTCGGCCTCGGCCAAAGCCGTCTTCTCGACCACGCTCCACATCACGGGCTTGGAGCCGCGATAGAGCAAGCCGCTCTCGGCGAACTTCATGATCTCGCGGGCGATGATGGCCTCGGCGCGGAAGGCCATGGTCGAATAGGGATTATCCCAATCGCCGACGACGCCGAGGCGCTTGAATTCCTCGCGCTGCACGTCGAGCCACTTGGCGGCGAACTCGCGGCACTCTTTCCTGAACTCGTTGACCGGCACCTCGTCCTTGTTTCGGCCTTTGGCGCGGTATTGCTCCTCGATCTTCCACTCGATCGGCAGGCCGTGGCAGTCCCAGCCGGGCACGTAGTTGGAATCGTACCCGAGCATCTGCTGCGACTTGACGACGAGATCCTTGAGAATCTTGTTCAGCGCGTGCCCGATATGGATGTTGCCGTTGGCGTAGGGCGGGCCGTCGTGCAGCACGAATTTGGGCTTGCCCTTCCCCTGCGCCCGCAAGTGCTCGTAAAGCCCGATCTCGCCCCACCGCTTCAGTAACTTAGGCTCAAGCTCCGGCAATCCCGCCCGCATCGGAAAATCCGTTTGCGGCAGCAACAGCGTCTCGCTCCAGTCGCGCCCGCCCTCAGCCTTGGCCTCACCAGCCGTCTTCGCCACAGCCTTGTTCACCACAGCCTTGGCCGCGTCAGCATTCTCGGTCATGAACTTCTTTCAAAATCAAAATTCGCTAACCCGCTTCTAGCAAGCCCACGCCGCCAGATCAAAGCATCCCAATTTGTCATCCTCGGGCTTGTCCCGAGGACCCATTCCTCAGCGAGCGCAAACACCATTGTGAAACTCTGGCTTAAAGTGCTTCGGGGAAAAACATGCCCCCGCGAAGGCGCGGGCGTGAGCGGTTTTGCGGCAAAAGAAGCACGACAAAACACAGAGCTAGGGTCTTTTTCGCGATTCGATCAAAACCGGAAGTACCCTATTTCACTTCCGCCAGCACCGCGCGCGCCTTGGCCACGTCCATATCCATCTGCGCCACAAGTGCTTCCATGCTGTCAAACTTCCGGTCTGGCCTGATGAACGCGATGAACTCCACCGCAATCTCCCGGCCATACAAGTCGCCGTCGAAGTCGAACAGGAACACCTCAAGCACTGGCTTGCCATCGTCAAATGTCGGCCGCGTTCCAAGATAGGCCGCCCCATCGTGCCATTCGCCATCACCCGCGCGGTCAGGCGCATCGATATCTTTCAGAGCGACGCGTACCGCAAAAATCCCATGCGACAGCGCTGTCCCCTTCGGCATCGGCACGTTCGCGGTCGGATAGCCCATCCCGGTCCCGCGCTTGGCCCCGCCAATCACATTGCCGGTCACACGCCACCAACGCCCCAACGAATGCGCCGCCCCCGCCACGTCGCCTTCCGCCAGCTTCAACCGCACCGCCGTCGACGAAAACACCTCGCCAAGCTCCGCGACCGGTGCCACGACCTCAACGCAAAACCCATATTTCACACCGGCCTCGGCCAAAGTCTGCGGCGTACCCGTACGCTTATGACCAAAGAAGAAATCATACCCAACGACCGCGCCGCTAACGCCGAGATCCTCAACCAGCACCCGCTGAATAAACTCATCGGCACTCATCGCCGACAGCGCCTTGTCGAACTTCAAGACCCGCACGATGTCGAGCCCCATGCCCTTAAAAATCCGCAGTTTCTCAGGCAGCGGCGTCAGCCGGAAGTGAGGCTCGTCGGGCACAAAAAACTCTCGCGGATGCGGCTCAAACACAATCGCCCCAGCGGGCTTTCCGGTCGCTCGCGCCTTCTCAATCGCTTTGGCCAACAGCGCCTGATGGCCCCGATGCACGCCATCGAAATTGCCGATCGCAACCACCGCGCCTCGCGCCGCACCAACCCGCTCCTCACCCGTCACAACGATCACGGCGCAACCCCACAACTTGTCATCCTCGGGCGTGTTCCAAGGACCCGTTACTCATCTCGCGCGAACCGCCCATTGAGCCACAACCCATGCCACCACCCGTTACGCCGGACGACCGGGCACCAGCATAACGGCCTCGCCCTCGACCACCGTCTTGCCCTCAACCGAGCACACCGTCGAAAATCGCACCCGCCGCTTGGGCAGCAACTCCAGCACCGTCACCGTGGTCGCGACCGTAGCCCCGATCTTCACCGGAGCCTTGAAGTTCAGCGTCTGCGACACATAAATGCACCCCGGCCCGGGCATCTGCATCCCGATCACCGATGATATATATCCAGCCGACAGCATCCCGTGCGCGATCCGCTCCTTGAAGATCGTGCCTGCCGCATACGCCGCATCGATGTGCACCGGGTTCTTATCAGTCGACACCTCCGCAAAGGCGTTGATCACATCCGCCGTCACCAGGTTCGTCCGGCTCGCGACCTCGCCCACCGTAAAGTCTTCGTAGCAATACCCTTTTGGATGGCTCGTCATGTACAATGTCCTTGTTGCCGGTCGCGTATCATCAACCCAACACCTAACGGCTTATGCAAAGCCTGAATAGGCCCATAGCCCGCAGCAAACAGGCCAATTTCGCATCCCTGTTGCAGGATAGGCCGGGTTGGGCTAAGAGGATTTATCCCCACATTCTTGTTTGTTTACGGTTTGCGCTTAACAAGCTGCAAACCCAGCCTGAAAACCTTTGCCCGGAGCCTCCCATGAGCGAACGCAAACCGTTAATGCCCAAAGCGACCGCCGTCTGGCTCGTCGAACACACGGCGTTGTCGTTCGAGCAAGTCGCCGTGTTCTGCGGCCTCCATGTTCTCGAAGTCAAAGGCATCGCCGACGGCGACGTCGCCATGGGCATCCAGGGCCGTGACCCCATCTCGGCTGGCCAGCTAACCGCCGAAGAAATTGCCCAGGGCGAAAAAGACCCCAGCCACGTCCTGGAAATCGCGCCCCTCAAGGTTGCGATCACGCCCTCGTCGGCCAAACGCGGCCCCAAATACACGCCGGTCTCACGCCGTCACGACCGGCCCAACGCCGTCCTCTGGATCATCCGCAACCACCCAGAACTCAAGGATAGCCAGATCATGCGCCTTGTCGGCACAACGAAGCCGACCATCGCCCAGATCCGCGACCGCAGCCACTGGAATTCGGCAAGCCTCACCCCGCAGGACCCCGTCGCCCTCGGCCTGTGCTCACAAATCGACCTGGACGCCGAAGTCAAGAAAGGTGCCAAACGCGCCGAAAAGACCAGCGCCGAAAAGGGCGGCTCGCTCCTCCCCACCTCGGAAACCGCCGGCGGCCTCGACAGCCCCCGCGCGACGTCATCCATCATGCAGCCCAAAGCCGCCGCCGAGCCCCGCGCCGAAACCGAAGCCGAAGAACAAGCCCGCGTCTTCGCCAAACTCAAAGAACTCTCCGGCGGCAAAGACAACAACGAGTAATACCGTCGCGCAGAAGTTCTGACTCTTTGGTTCGTCGGCTGCGCGACGGTATTCTCCGTTGTTTGCGCGTCATCGCTCTGCGATGCTTCGCATCGACGCCGCGTCGATCTGAAAGATCGCCTGCGGCGAGGCAACCCCACGCGCGGATACCAGCGGGCATAAGTCAGAACTTATGCCCGCTGGTATAATTAGC
This sequence comes from Hyphomicrobiaceae bacterium, assembly GCA_031417455.1. Classification (GTDB taxonomy): domain Bacteria; phylum Pseudomonadota; class Alphaproteobacteria; order Rhizobiales; family Hyphomicrobiaceae; genus JANXVY01. Next base: position 3,715 of record JANOVN010000064.1, read on the forward strand.
ACCGCAGAGTCATGAAAAGACTGAGGGTCCGGGAGCTGCGCTCCCGGCGGAGCGCGAGGCTGGCCTCGCTGCTTGCGCGGCAAGCACGACCGATCCATCAACTGTGATCCGCGGGCTCGTCCCGGGGACCTCCACAGGTACCATTACCCCCCTCAGATATCCAGATCCTTTGCAAACGCCGCCCGGTCCTGAATGAACCGGAACCGCGCCTCGGGCTTTGACCCCATCAGCGCGTTGACCGTCTCCGCCAGCACCGAACCCGCACCGTCGCCCTCGCCGATCTCCACCCGCAACAGCAGCCGCTTCTTGGGGTCCATAGTCGTGCTCTTCAAATCCGGCGCATCCATTTCACCCAGACCCTTAAACCGCGTAATGTCGATCTTCGGCGTGGGCTTCATCGACGCCAGCAGC
>JANOVN010000065.1:0-3202 GCA_031417455.1 Hyphomicrobiaceae bacterium
GTCGAGATCGGCGTCCTCGAACGGCAGGATCTCGCCGGGTGGATTATCCTTCTTCGCCAGCGCCTTGGACAGATATTGGCCGCGCTCCATCACCAGCCCGGCATCTGGGCCATAAAACAGCACCGCACTGAGGCGCGGATCAAGCGCCTTCAAAAACTGTTCAGCCTGGTGATGTTTAACCGCGACCATGCTTCTGCAACTCCAAGGCTGGGCTTGCCTGCCTTTGGGCTCGACCAGAGGGACCCGGCCATTCAGGCACCGCGCATGACGACCAAACACAAGCATAAAAAATGCTAGATATTAATCTGCGCCTGAAAATCGAATGTTTACGAAGCCGTCGCAAGGTATGCCGCAAGGCGGGTCTTCATCTCGGTCCCGATGGAGTGCGCCGCACGGTTCTGGGCATCGTCTTGCGCGCGGACGTTGGAGAAAATCGAGGGATTGCGCTCGAAACCGGCGCGGCCAAAACTCGTACCCTTGAGGACGACCTTCTTGTCCGATAGCCGGATGAGATTGAACGAGGCGTCTGCCGTGTAAATCTGACTGAGCGCGTCGCCGTCCGTCTTCACCAGCGTCGAGATCACATTCTCTTTCACGGCGATCTCAAGTCTGTAAACCGGCGTGCTTGCAGCCCCACCACCCGTGGAATTGAAAATCAGTTCGTTTCGAATGCGTTGTCCAAGGCGGCCCGGAATTGGCGCTACGTCCACGCCGGCCAGCTTGGTCTCGACGTTTGCGCCACCAACGGCAGACGAGCCATACAACGGTCGGAAGCCGCTTTCTCCGCAGCCAGCAACGCCAGTCGCAGCCAAGGCGCAGACTAGCAATGACCGGAAACGTGCCCCCGTGCCCCCTGCCAACAATCCAGCCTTACGCGCGTCAAACAACGACATTCACGATCCTCTGCGGTACCACGATCACCTTTTTCGGCGTACGGCCTTCAAGAGCCCGAACGACCGAATCCAGTTTCAGCGCAGCCGTTTCGATCTCAAGATGACTGGCGTTACGAGCAATCGTCAGCTCATCCCGCCGCTTACCATTGACCTGTACGGCAACGGTGATCGTATCGTCAACGAGCAACACCGCCTCGACCCCCGGCCAAGGTTGATTAGCCACCAACGTGTTGTAACCAAGACGCTGCCAGCCATCTTCCGCCAGGTGCGGCATCATGGGCGAAATCATCTGCGCCAGAAATTCTCCGGCCTCCCGCAGCGCCCAGGCGAGATCGCGCGCGGGTTTGCCGTCCGCTTTGGTTAACGCCGTCTGCAGCGAATTGGCGAATTCATGGACCTGCGCCACGGCCACGTTAAAACGTAGCCCCTCAATTGCAGACGCAACCAAATTCAATGCCCGGTGCGCCGCTTTGCGCAAAGACATGGCATCTGCCCCGAAAGTCTCCGGCTTAGCCGTCCCCCGCGCCGCCCCCGCGTCGGCAATCTGGTCCACAAACCGTGAAATGCGCTGGATGAACCGTCCCGCACCCGCAACGCCGCCCTCCGTCCAGATGAAATCCCGCTCCGGCGGACTATCCGACAGCACGAACCAGCGCACGCAATCCGCCCCGTGGTGCGCGATGATGTCGTCAGGATCGACCAAATTTTTCTTGGACTTCGACATCTTGATGATGTCGCCGATTTCGACTGGTGCCCCGGTTTTGATGTCGGCTGCCGTGCGCGCAGTGCCCTCGCCCGAAATTCGCACCTCTTCCGGCATCAGCCACTGCCCGTCCGCCGACTTATAAGTCTCGTGCGTCACCATCCCTTGCGTGAACAAAGCGCCAAACGGCTCCCGCGAGTTTTGCTTGAGCGCCAGATGGCCGGTGTCACAAAGCGCCCGTGTAAAGAACCGCGAGTACAGCAGATGGAGAATCGCATGCTCGATCCCGCCGATATACTGGTCCACCGGCAACCAATACGCCGCCGCATCTTTGTCGATCGGCGTCTCGGCATCGGGCGCCGTGAACCGCGCATAATACCAGGAACTATCGACAAACGTGTCCATCGTGTCGGTTTCGCGCCGCGCAGCCTTCCCGCAAGCGGGGCAATCCACATGCTTCCACGTCGGGTGCCGGTCGAGCGGATTGCCCGGCAAATCAAACGTCGCATCGTCCGGCAATTTGACCGGCAAATCCGTCGATGGCACCGCCACCACGCCACAATCCGCGCAATGCACGATCGGAATCGGGCAACCCCAATACCTCTGCCGGGAAATCCCCCAGTCCCTCAAGCGGAACTGTACCTTACGCGTCCCGACGGGCTTCTTGGCCAGCGTGAGCTTTTCCAGCCGCGATGCCGCTGCCTCGAACGCAGCCGTCGTATCCATCCCGTCCAGGAACCGCGAGTTGATCATCACGCCGTCGCCGTCGAACGCTGTCTTGCCGATCTTAAACGTCGCCACATCTTCGCCAGCTGGCATCACCACCGGCACAACCGGCAGATCGTACTTGCGCGCAAAATCGAGGTCGCGCTGATCGCCTGACGGACAAGCAAATATCGCCCCCGTGCCATATTCCATCAGCACGAAGTTCGCGACATAGACCGAAATTTTCCATGTCTCATCAAACGGATGCGAAACCAAAACCCCGGTGTCGAAGCCCTTCTTCTCCGCAGTTTCAAGCTCGGTGACCGACGTCCCCATCCGTCGGCAATCGTCGCAAAATGCCGCCAGTTCCGGGTTCGTCGCACTCGCAGCTTTCGCCAGCGGATGATCGGCCGCCACCGCCAGGAACGACGCCCCAAATAGCGTATCGGGCCGCGTCGTATAAACTTCGACTTCTAAAATCCCCTTTGGTGCCGTCGATTGCTCGACCGCCCACCGCACCAGCATGCCTTCCGATCGCCCGATCCAGTTCGCCTGCATCAGGCGCACCTTCTCCGGCCACTTATCCAGCGTCTGCAACGCGTCCAGCAACTCGTCGCTATAGCGCGTGATCGCAAAAAACCACTGAGTGAGCTCGCGTTGCTCCACCAAAGCGCCCGACCGCCAGCCGCGCCCGTCGATCACCTGTTCGTTCGCCAGCACCGTATGATCGACCGGATCCCAGTTGACTTTCGACGACTTACGATAAGCCAGGCCCTTCGCCAGCATATCCAGGAACACCTGTTGCTGGTGCCTGTAATACCCAACGTCGCAGGTCGCAAACTCGCGCTTCCAGTCGAGCGATAAGCCCATCGAACGCAGCTGCCGCTTCATCGTCGCGATG
>JANOVN010000066.1:0-2983 GCA_031417455.1 Hyphomicrobiaceae bacterium
CCAGACGCCCCGCAGCTGCTCTACGGCAAGTCTGCCACCTCGAAAATCAACATCAAATCGATCTCGCTACTCACCAAGGAAGTGGCCTCGGTCCGATACGCCAAGATCGTAACGCGCGGCGAAGACGTGCGCACGACGCACTGGGTGGCGACCCTCACGTTCGCTTACCTGCCTGCGACCATGGACGATGCCGACCGGCTGATTAACCCGCTGGGCTTTTCAGTGTCCGACTATCACGCCGATCCGGAGACCGTGCAATGACACCAGCAATACGACTTCTATTGAGCAGCGGGATGGTGCTCGCAGCCTGGTGCTCTCCGAGCCTCGCCGCACAAGATCCCGTCGCAGGCAACCTCGATAGCCGCATCCGGTTCATCGACTATGCGCCCTACCAAGTCACACGGGTGGCAGGTGCCTTGTGGTCCTCGACCCAGATTGAGTTCTCGGCGGACGAAGACATTCAACACGTCGGGATTGGCAATTCGGTTGCCTGGGACGTCGCCGTCAAAGGCAACTTGATCTTTCTCAAACCGCGCGAATTGCAAGGCCCGACGAACCTGCATGTGGTGACGAAGCGATCGGACGGGTCACAGCGCAGCTACCAACTCGAAATCGTCGCGATGTCGAAAGAGTTTTTGGCATCCCACCGGGAGCTGACGCCATTTTACTTCGTCAAATACCGCTATCCCGCCGACGAGGCGGCGAAAGCCAAGACGGCCGCCGCTTTGAAGGCGGACGCGGAAGCCGCAACGCGGGCCGAGCGGGTGTTGTCCGCCGAGGACCTGAGCGGACCGAAGAACTACGCCTATACGGCCCAGGGCGACGCGCCGTTCTTGCCATCCGGTGTATCCGACAATGGTAAGCTGACGACGTTTGAGTTCCCCGACAATATAGAGGTCCCCGCGATCTTTCTGGCGCTCGCTGATGGCAGCGAAACGCTGGTGGCGAAATCGGTCAAAGGCCACAGCGTCGTGGTCCACGCGACCAGCGCCAAGTTCGTGCTGCGACGCGGCTTCGAAGCAATCTGCGTGTTCAACGAACGCTATGTGCCGGGCGGGACCGATCCGGGAACCAACACCGTATCGAGTGACGTTTCGCGGGTCGTCAAAACGCCGGCTTCGATCAAAGCCTCGAAGGGATTTGGCCCGGTTGTCGTCACGCCGTCGTCGCCACCTATTGTGCTGGTTCAGCCCGCGCCGACGACGCCCCTGTTCGTCCCCGGCGGCACCTTGAGCGGCCTTAGCCAACAGAACGGAAATGGAAAGCCATGAGCGACAAAACCAACGAACTGCGGTCCGGCGAGCGCGCGGGCCATTCCGAAGCCCAAGCCTCTCCCCGGTCGTCGCTGCTCAAAGCGGCGGGCGTCCTGGGCACCGGCGCGGTTGCCGCCCTCGTGCTGTTCGGCTTAACAGGAAAGCCAAAGGAGAAGCCTCTCGACAAGACGACCATGCGGGCGACGGCAACCTATCAGGAAGCGCCGGAGCGGCCCATTCGGGCGGTCATGAAAGCGGACCGCGTTGCCGAACTGGGCACCGTTGGAACGGTCGTGGAGGCGCGCGTGACGGCAGTAAGCCCTCTGCCACCGCCGCCCCCTCCAACGCAGGCGGAACTGTTGATGGACAGCGCCCGTCGCGCCCCGGTCATCGCCTTCACCAAGGGCCTTGGCAGCGGGACCAGTGACACCGGTGGTGCTGGTGGGTTCCCGGTGTCACAGGACACCGAAGACAAAGGGGCGTTCGAGCGCCGTCTCCAGGGCCCGAAGCTCGACGGCGTCCGCGCGGGCCTGATCGGCAATCGCGACATGGTCATCGCCATGGGGACGTCGATCCCCTGCACGCTCGAAACGGCGCTGCAAAGCGACCAGCCCGGCTTCACGTCGTGCGTTATCGACCGGGATGTGCTGAGTGACAACGGCCATGTCGTGTTGCTTGAAAAGGGCACCCAGGTTGTAGGTGAGTACCGCGGCGGCCTGAAGCAAGGTCAGGCCCGTCTGCATGTGCTGTGGAGCCGAGCCAAAACGCCCACCGGGGTTGTGATCGAGCTTGCTTCGGCTGCAACTGATCAACTGGGGCGGGCGGGCTTTGGCGGCTACGTCGACAATCACTTCATGGAGCGGTTTGGGTCTGCGATCCTGCTCTCGGTCGTGTCCGATCTGACCAAGATCGGCGGCCAAGCGATCACGGCGCAATCTGGTTATAGCGCCAACGGGACGGCGAACACCGGCAAGGATGCCGCCACAATTGCGGTTGAGCATACGGCAGCGATGGCTCCGACGCTGCACAAGCATCAGGGCGAACTGGTCTCGATCTTCGTGTCGCGCGATCTCGATTTCTCGTCGGTCTATTCGCTCAAGATGGTGAAGGACCGGACACGGGCTTGGGCACCGGCACAACCGGGCTGGCAGCCGGCTCGTTCGGCCACCACCAGCTTGAAGGATTGAGGCCATGGATGGCGAAACCCCCTTGGGAATGACCGGCGCATTGCGCGGCCAGCTCGAACCGTTGTCGGCCATCTTGGCGCGTCCCGACGTGTTCGAAGTGGTGGTGAACAAGCCGGGCGAAGTGTGGGTCGAAACGGCGGCGGGCTGGCAGGTGTTGGTTATGCCAGAACTGACCTACACGGCGCTGGAGCGGATTGCGGTCACGACCGCGAACGCGTCGGGGCAATTCGTCGATACCACAAAGCCGTTGTTGTCGGCGACGTTGCCGGGTGGAGAGCGCATCCAGATCGTGATGCCTCCAGCGACATCGGCCGGGATTATTTCGGTGACGATCCGCAAGGCCTCCACCACTACGATGACCCTCGTCGAGCTGGAGCGTGGCGGCCTGTTCAGTGAGATTGCGTCGCCGCTGCTGCGCGACGGCGGCGGAGTCGAAGATTACGACTTGGCGGAACTGCTGCGGACTCAGAAGACAGCGGTGTTTTTGTACCAATGCGTGCTGGCGCGCAAAAACATCATTATCGCCGGCGCGACCGGGTCGGG
>JANOVN010000067.1:0-2337 GCA_031417455.1 Hyphomicrobiaceae bacterium
GAGTCGACCGGCGAAAAAAATCAGAGAGGTCAGACCATTGACTTGGTAGTGAAGTATCTGTTGCCTTTTGTGCAGAAATGATTTGCACGTAGTGGTTAGATGTGGTAGTTGCAGCCTTGTTGGTGCAAATAATTATAGTGGCAGTTAGTACGGAAGACAATCAATTGTTATACCCTTTCAAGCATTTTGAATGTATCCGATTGCGAACGAGCGGTCAAACTTGCGCCCATTCGCTTAAGTTTATGTGCAAGACCCAATACTTGGGGTCCAGGACTTGCAACTTAAGTGCAACTTAAGGGGCTAGGCTCGATATGTTTTTCACTTAATGCATTTCGAAAATTAATGCGAGCCTGGCTCCTTTAACCCAAAACAAATCACGCTGATTCCTTTAATTCGCGATATTTCTTCTGGAGATGTTCGACGTATCCAACGTGTCGGGCGATCCTCGCATTCGAAGTAGACGCCAAACTCTATATCTGGCGCGGCTTTCTGGCCAAAAAAAGCTGGGAAGGCCCGTCAAATGGCGGTCTTTGCTCCCCGGAGCATGCGACGCCGTCTGTCCACGATTGCTCTTCCCCTATCGGTGATCTGAATCGCTCTGTTCGACAACGCACCGACGAACCGCCGTTTGGCAAACATACTTCGACTTGGCGTAGATGACGCGACCGGTCGTGAGACCCCGCAGCGTGCGCTACGCAAACACCAGTGAGTCAGTTGGCATCGCGGTTCCGCGCGTCAGCCACTCGCTGTCTCAACCGAAATCAGTTGGAGATATATCAATGAGCATCATCTGGACCATTCTCATCGGATTCGTCGTCGGGCTGCTGGCCAAGATGCTCACGCCGGGGCGCGATCCTTCCGGCTTTTTCATTACTGCTGTCATCGGTATCGCCGGCTCGCTGCTCGCCACCTTCGGCGGTCGGGCGATGGGGCTTTATCGTGCGGACGAGCCGGCAAGCTTTATCGGCTCGCTGATCGGCGCAATCATTCTTCTGGTGATCTATCACCTCATCAGGCGCAACCCCCCCGCCTAGTGCTGTGACCAGAATTAATTTTTCGAAACGATTTACGGCAGTGCTGACAATGAGGAGTTTGTGATGGGACTGATGGATATTTTGCAACGGTATGCCAACCCCACGGCGGTGTCCAATTCTGACACCGTGCATGAGCATTTCGACGAGGTCGCGGACGCTGCGCCGCCTGAAATATTAGGGCAGGGCGTCGGCGACGCGTTCCGGGCAGACAGCACGCCTCCTTTCGGAGAGATGGTGAGCCAGATGTTTGGTCAATCAAACCCGCAGCAACAGGCGGGCGCGCTGAACCAGTTGCTGCGTTCAATCGGGCCGGGCGTTTTGTCCGCGCTGGGCGGCGGCATTCTCGGCCGAATGTCGGCGCCGTCGAACGCCGGGGAGCCGCAGTTGTCGCCCCAGCAAGCGTCGCAACTGACGCCCGCGCAGGTGCAAGAAATCGCGACGAACGCGGAGCAGCATGACCCCGGCGTCCTTGACAAGATTGGGGGCTTTTATGCCCAACACCCGCAACTTGTCAAAACACTCGGTAGTGCCGCACTGGCGATTGCGATGGCCGGGGTCGCGAACCGGATGCGCAGTCAATAGATTCATTCATTCAAACAACCGAGGGAAACTCTCATGAACGAAAACATGCCGGATTTTTCGAATGTACAAAGCGGTGCCGGTTCGACGGCGACGAAGATTTACGAAGTGGTTTCTGGCGACAGTCTTTCGAAGATCGCCAAGCGCGAGTATGGCAATGCCAACGCGTGGAAGCGAATCTTTGATGCGAACCAGGACATCCTCAAAGACCCGGACAAGATTTATCCCGGCCAAAAACTCAAGATCCCACCGCTCTGATTCATTCACGCGCGGACCACTTACCACTCGAACACTGGAAGGAATCACAATGAACAGAAAAATTATTCTCGCGACGCTTGCCGCGCTGGTCCTCACGCTGAACGCCTGCGGCAAGAAAGAAGAAGCGCCGAAACCCCAAGCGGCTCCAGCGCCGACAACAGTCCCCGTGCCAGTTCCACCGCCTGTGATGGCCGGGGTCACGGTTGGGTCGGTTACCTTGGGCAATGCGATCGGCGCCGGCATGAAGGTGTCACAAGCCGCCGACAGCTTCGGCAAGAAAGATACGATCTACGCTTCTGTCGATACGACTGGCAGCGGCACCGCTACACTCAAGGCGAAGTGGACATACCGCAAGGGCGGCCAGGAGAGCCTCGTGAAGGAAGATAAGCAGACGATCGCGCCGACGGGACCCGCCTCCAGCGAATTCCACATCAGCAAGCCGGATGGATGGCCAGCCGGCGACTAC
>JANOVN010000068.1:0-3770 GCA_031417455.1 Hyphomicrobiaceae bacterium
TTCATCCCATCCTTCAGGCGGCGTTCGGTTGGACCGACAGCCACCTGCATCAGTTCGTCATTGGCGGTTTGCGCTACGGCGATGCCGAATTCGCCGAAGCCGAGCGGATCGACGACGATGAGCCCCGCACCTTCGACGCGATCGAGGTTCAGCTCAAGGACTTCTGCCTCTGCCGCGTGGATGCGCTGTCGTTCGAATACGTCTACGATTTCGGCGATAACTGGGTGCATCGGGTGATGCTGGAAAGGCAGGTGGTCGTGAAGCCCGCCCCGAAGAAGGCGTCATGCATCGAGGGCGGACGCTCCTGCCCGCCCGAAGACGTTGGCGGCACGCATGGCTACGGCGAGTTTCTGCGCGTGCTCCTGACGCCAGGCGAGGACGAAATCGAAGAGCAACGCCACCTCAAACGCTGGAGCGGCGGCCGGTTCGACCCCGAGAAGTTCGACTTGGCGAAAACGGAGAAGGCGGTGCGCGGCGCGCTTCGAAGGAATCCTCGAGGATACCCATAGCCACCGACCCGGAACAAAGAGCGGACGGCAGTTCAAAACTGCCGCTCGCGCACCAATGGTCACGGGAATACAGCAACGCTCCGGCCCTCGATAATCCCCGGATCGCAGTAGGTAGCTTTGGATCACGGAGGATGACGCGATCAACATTGCAGAGAAGATCAACATCCAATCCTACGCGCGCTTGAGCGCCGTCGCTGTACCCACATAACGGACAAGGTCGGCGGTGGCGATTACTTCGCCGACCCTCGGGCGGCCAATGTCTCCTTGTGGGATGTGACGTCATTTTTTACTTTCAAGTTCCCGTCCACGCGTAACATCCAATCTTCACGTTTCGGCCAGCTTGAGGGTCAGGCATTTGGCGGCGCCGCCCGACTTCATGAACTCCGTCAGTGGCGTCAGGATCGGAGCGAATCCGGCCCGGCGCAGTTCGGTTTGCAGCTTCGGCGAGGCATGATTGAGAATAATATCGCGGCCTACGTTGACGGCGTTGCAAGCAAATTGCACCGCATCCGCCTCGCTCACCTCGATGCGCCGGCCGGCTGGCACGAGCGCACGGATTTTCGTTTGTGAGACGGCGGAAAAAGCGCCGGGATAATACAGCAGCCACCCGCCTTCGAGCGGACAGAGGCAAGTATCGAGATGATAGAAGCGGGGGTCGACGAGTTCGAGCGCGACCGTTTTGCAGCCGAGCACCTTCTCGACCAGGGCCGCCGCCGCTGAATCCGATCGGAATCCATACCCCACCCACAGCATCGGCTGACCGCGGTCGAGCAGGGCGTCGCCCGCGCCTTCGAACACCACATCCGCAGGCCAGTCGGCGATGACATAGCCGTTTTCCGCAAACCACGCGTGCAGATACGGCTCTTCCGCCTGCCGCTCGCGCGCACGGAACCGGCTCACGATGACCTTGCCGCCGAGCACCAGCCCTGCGTTGGCGGTGAAGACCATGTCCGGCACACCCGCCTCGGGCGATACGAACACCAAATTGATCAGTTGGCCAAGAATCTCGCGCAACTGCTGCCATTGCCGCATGGCGAGCGGGTGGTCGACCTTGCCGGTCTGGTCCCGCATCCACGGGTTGATGACGTAGTCGACGCCGAAGTGGCCCGGCTCACACATCAGGATGGCTTGCTGCGTCGTCATTGCGGCCTCTCTCAAAGGTTGAACGCAACACGACTCAGGTCGTGACTGAATGGGCATGAGCGCCACCGGAACGGCGCTGCCTGCCCGGCGCAACCTTCAAAACAGCACCGATCCGCTCGACGGCCCAGTCGGCCTCCTCGCGGGTGATGACGAGTGGCGGGGCGACGCGAATTGTCTGGTCATGGGCGTCCTTGGTCAGCACGCCGTGCTTGGCCAGCGTCTCAACGTAGTCGCGGGCAAGACCCGCCTCCGGTTCGATCTCGATGGCCAGCATCAATCCCCGTCCGCGCACCTCGCGTACGGCATCGGTACGGACGGCCGTGAGCCCTGCCTTGATGTAGTCGCCCATGCGCGCGGCATTTTCGATCATCCCCTCCTCGGTCAGCACCTTGAGGGCCGCGCGTGCGACGGCGCAGGCAAGGGGATTGCCGCCGAACGTGGAGCCGTGCTGGCCGGGCTTCAGCACCCCCAGGATCTCGCTACTGGAGAGTACGGCGGAGACCGGATAGAAGCCGCCGGATAGCGCCTTGCCCAGCAGCGTCACGTCGGCCTCGATACCTTCGTGCTCCTCTGCGAGCAGCCGGCCGGTGCGCCCAAGGCCGGTCTGGATCTCGTCGAAAATCAACGCAATCCCTTTGCGCGTGCACAAGTCCCGGACCTTGGCAAAATAACCAGCGGGCGGAATGATGACGCCGGCTTCGCCCTGGATCGGTTCGACCAGGAACGCCACCGTCCGCGGCGTAATCGCAACAGCAAGCGCCTCAAAGTCGCCGAACGGCACAATGCGAAAGCCACCCGGGAAGGGCCCGAATCCATCGCGAGAGTCGGGGTCCGTCGAAAAGCCGACGATGGCGATGGTGCGGCCGTGGAAGTTGTTGGCGCAGACGATGATTTCGGCCTCGTCATCAGGCACGCCGCGCACCTCGTAGCCCCATTTGCGAACCGCCTTGATCGCCGATTCGACGGCCTCGGCGCCCGAATTCATCGGCAGGATCTGGTGCGCGCCGGTGAGGGCCGCGAGTTCCTCGTAGTAAAGCCCGAGTTGATCGTTGCGAAACGCCCGCGACGTGATGGCGAGCCGCCCCGCCTGCTCGGTCAGCGCCGCGAGGATCTTAGGATGGCAATGGCCCTGATTGACGGCGGAATACGCGGCGAGGCAGTCGAGATAGCGGTTGCCGTCGATGTCCCAGACCCAGACACCCTTGCCGCGGCTCAGCACCACATCGAGCGGCTTGTAGTTTTGAGCGCCGAGCCGGCGTTCGCTATCGATGTGATCAATTCGAGCGGAGCCCATGACCTTCGATCCTTCCCATCAGCCGAGTCAAACCCGTCAGCTATGCTCTATTCAAAAAGCGGTGACGAAAAGCCGTAAACATGCAATATTTGGTGCCTCAATTTAGCATTCTGGAGGCAGAAACTAATCAGATTGGCAAATTACGGTGGATGACCTGGATCACAAGCTTCTGGCGCTTCTGCGCAACGATGCGCGACGTTCGGTTGCCTCGCTGGCGGCGGAGCTCGGCTCGTCGCGGGCAACCATCCGGACGCGCATCGACAAGTTGGTGCAGTCGGGCGTGATTGTCGGCTTCACCATCGCCGTGCGCGACTTCGCACAACGCAACCATGTTCGTGCGGTGATGCTGATCGCGGTCGAGGGGCGCGGTGTGGACAAGGTGATGCGCCGGCTTAAGGGCTTTCCCGAGGTGCGCCGGCTGCACTCGACCAACGGCCGGTGGGATCTCGTCGCCGAGGTTGCCACGGCGACGCTGGCGGAATTCGACGGTCTGCTCAATCTCGTGCGTCAAATCGAAGGCATCACTTCGACCGAAACCAATATTTTGCTGTCATCGCCGAAGAATTTGCCGTGAAGCAAATGCTTGAGGGTCACTACGGTAAGTGGGTAGGGTCCACAAATTCAAGCTTCAATGCATCGGCCACCGCCGGATGCGTAATGCGGCCTTTGTAAACATTGAGGCCGGCCCTCAGGTGGGCATTGCCGGTCATGGCTACTAGTGGGCCCTTGTCGGCAAGCGCCAGCACGAATGGCAGCGTGGCATTGTTGAGCGCAAAGGTGGACGTCCGGGCGACGGCGCCGGGCATGTTGGCGACGCAATAGTG
>JANOVN010000069.1:0-19901 GCA_031417455.1 Hyphomicrobiaceae bacterium
TCGTCGGCCTGCGCGTAAGCGGCACCTTTGCCGATAACGATGAGCGGGCGTTTGGCGGTCTTGAGAACGTCGACGGCGCGTTTGATGGCAGAAGGTGCAGGGATCTGGGCAGGGGCTGCGTCGATAACTTTGACGAGGGACTTGGCACCTTCGGCAGCGTCCATGACCTGCGAGAAAAGCTTGGCGGGAAGGTCGAGGTAAACGCCGCCGGGACGGCCGGAAACGGCGGCGCGGATGGCACGGGCAACAGCAATACCGATGTCGGCGGCATGAAGAACGCGGAAAGCTGCCTTACACAGCGGCTTAGCAATGGCGAGCTGGTCCATCTCCTCGTAGTCGCCCTGCTGAAGATCGACAATCTCGCGCTCGGACGAACCAGAGATCAGGATCATCGGGAAGCAGTTGGTGGTCGCGTTCGCAAGGGCGGTCAAACCGTTGAGGAACCCTGGTGCCGAAACCGTCAGACAGACACCGGGTTTTTTAGTCAAGAACCCGGCGATGGCGGCAGCGTTACCAGCGTGCTGCTCGTGACGGAAGGAAATGACGCGGATGCCTTCGGCTTGGGCCATGCGGCCGAAGTCGGTAATGGGGATACCCGGCACACCGTAAATCGTGTTGAGTCCGTTGAGCTTGAGGGCATCGATCACGAGGTGGAAGCCATCAGTGAGCGCTGGCTTAGCGGCTATGGCCTGGGGGGCTGCATCGGCGGCAGCAGGTGCTGACGGGAAGAGCTGCGGGGCTCCAAAAAGGTTCATAGTCTTCCTCCGGTTCGTCTTTTTGATTGGGTTTTGATTGTCCGCCGGCAAATTGCCCTGACAGACTTAGTGCCATCGAGTTAAGTCCGTGTGGGATCGGTACGCATGGATGCCATTTCCGTTTCGATTGACTGCCGGGCTGCTAGGGGACACGAAGCGAACCCTACAACCTGACAAACCGCACCGAGATCCTTGTTGGTATATGGTATGCCAGACAACTAGCCGCTTTTGTCGCGGCTTGCAATTGCCACTAAAGGCTGAATGCGTCCCGTCTGGCCGATTTCATGCGCTATGCTGCTGGAATCGCTATGGGAAAAAAATTCTATGCCTGTGCGGGCTTCCAACAGTGGGCACGGCCTCCTCGCCACATCGATTGCTGGGGCACAATGAAACGGGCTTAGGTGTTTCAAACCAACTTGCGGTCGACCGCGATAGCAATCAGTTCGGCTTGGGTCCGAGCGTTCAGTTTACCCCGCAGGGCCGCGCAGGTGGTTGCAATCGTCTTATACGAGACACCGACCAGTTCCCCTATTTCAGACAGGCTCTTGCCTTTGGTCAGAAGGCGGAGAATTTCTTGATCGCGCGGTGAGAGGGCATGCGATGCCCCACCACTGCTGCGATCGTTCAAATGGGCGATCTGTTCGGCCATGCGTGGTGGCCAAGCGGTGCCGCCATCTACCACGGTTCTGATGGCTTTGAGCATGTTGATGGGGTTATCGTTTTTGCTCACGAACCCCTTCGCGCCCGCATCCATGGCTTGGGCGACGAAGACCGGATCGTCGTTCATGGAAAACATCAAGACCTTGGCGGCTGGATTGCGTTCGATCATCCGTCTGGACAGTTCGAACCCCGAAATTCCAGGAAGATTGATGTCGACCACGGCAATGTCGGCAGGCTGTGTTGCTAATACCTGCTCTGCAGCCGCAGCCGATGAGGCTTCGTAGACTTCGATACCCTCCCAGCCTTCCAAAAGGGCCTTGAACCCCGATACGACGATAGGGTGATCGTCGACGATCAAAACTTTCATCAAAAACCCAATCGTAAAGCGCCGCCTTTGCAACAGCACTATATCATCTCAAATCATGCGATCATTTCAAATTCTCCAGTTCCAGATTGTTCAACCCCAGCGACGCCACTTCCATAGTCTCCAGCTCCAACGACCGGTCCGGCCCGATGCCACAACTTTCAATTCGCGCGCGTCTGAACTTGTTGATTGGTGCGCTGTTGCTGCTGGCCTTGGCGGCCAACGTGGCTGTGATCGTTTGGAGCGCGGGACCGCGCATCCGGGCAGAAGATGACAGCATCGTCCGATTGACCCAGCAGACTATCGAACGGGCGCTGGGCGAGTTGCAGACGTCGAACGACCCGGCACGCGATCTAGCGGCTTTGTTGGATCGGCTGTCGGGCGTGCGGCACGCGCGCGTGAACTTGGAGCCGCCTGCGGGGAGCGTTGCTAAACTACCGGCCCGGCACGTGCTGAGCGGTAACGATGTTCCTGCCTGGTTCGCCCAATTCTTATATACGACGCCCGCGACAGTCAGAGTGCCGGTATTTCACAAAGGCAATGCCTTAGGAACCATTGTCATCGCCTCCAACCCAGGCGATGAGATCGCCGAGATTTGGGACGCGGTTGTCGGGACGCTGACCGGTGGGCTTGCCTTGATCACGGCAGTGTTTGCCTTGACGACACTAGCCGTGCGTCAAGCCCTCATGCCGATGCAGAACCTCGGCAGCGCGCTCCGGCTCATGCAAGGCGGCAATTATCAAGTTGAACTGGCCAAAACCGGGCCGCCGGAATTGGCGGAGATTAGCGGAAAACTCAACGATTTGGCAGCAACGCTTGGACGCACACGCGACGACAACACGCGGCTGACCGAGCAGATCATTTCCCTTGAGGACAACGAACGCCGCGAGCTTGCCCGCGAGTTGCATGACGAATTCGGCCCCTATTTGTTTGCCGTACGTGCCAACCTCACGTCACTCATGACGGACGCTGCGGCAGACACCAGTCCGGCTGCGGTTGCGCGCGCCAAGAAATGCGCTGCGGCGTTGGAACAAGTCAGCGCGTTACAGCAGCTGAACCGCCGCGTTTTGCAGCGCTTGAGACCACCGGCCCTCGACGAACTGGGACTAGACGGGGCCCTCCGCGGTTTGATTGCCAACTGGCGCGACAACAACCCCGAGGTAGGGATAAGTCTCCAACATGAGGCGATAGCCCATGAACTCGACCAAACCACGCAGTTGACGGTTTACCGGGTCGTGCAGGAAGGGCTGACGAACGCGTTCCGCCATGCCCACGCGTCTCATATCGGCGTCGCAATCCATGCGGCATCACCACAACGGCTTGTCGTAAGCGTGGCTGACAATGGAACCGGACTGGCCGGCGGGATCGAGCCAGGATTTGGGCTGTCGGGCATGCGTGACCGGGTCCGCGCGCTGGGCGGCACAATTTTGATGGCAAACAATCCCGACGGCGGGTTCGCGCTGACCGTCGAGCTTCCACTGGGTTTGCATGCTTAAGACCGATCTGCCTGCGACGCGAGGCTTCGTTGCGAAACGGGTGCGAAACGCGCATGTGTCAGGCAACGCGGTCGCCTTCGATCGCAGCTGACCGCGAAAGGTTTCCCCATGCGTCGTCCCAAGTCAAAGCAGACGTCCGAATTCGTGTTTTTCAACGTCCTCTATGAGGATGGGACCCAGTCCTCAAACCGTAAGGTTCCCGCCCATGAAGTCGGCGGCCTTGAAGGCGATGAGCCGGCCCTCGCCATCATCGAAGCCCAGGATGCCGAGATCAGCGAAAAGTCCGGCCGTCCGCGCGGTCCCATCAAATCGATTGAGCGCGCCGAGCGGTAAGCACACGAAACGGGTCGCCGCGCCGGTTGGAGTGATTTAGTTTGCCAGCATCGTTACTCTGGAATGATGCTTGATGATCTCCACCGCTTCGCAACCCCTGTCCACCCAGCCGCATGAGTTGGCGCTGCCGGCTCCGAGCCGGGACTATGACATCGTGCGACAGGCCATCCGGTTCCTGACAGAACAAGCCCAACAGCAGCCTGAACTCCATACCCTGGCGGCGCACCTAAAACTGTCGCCCGCCCACACCCAAAAATTGTTCACGCGTTGGTGCGGGCTTTCGCCCAAGGAATTCCTGCAGGCGATCACCATTGATGCAGCGCGGCGGATGCTAGAGCAATCGGCGAGTGTGCTCGATACGGCTCACGAGGTGGGCCTGTCTGGTGGATCGCGACTGCACGATCTGTTTGTAACGCACGAAGCGGTGACCCCTGGCGACATCAAGCGGCGCGGAGCGGGGCTGGTGCTGTCGTACGGGTTCCATGAAACGCCATTCGGGGAAGCCTTAGCGGCGATGACCGATCGCGGGCTGGCGGCACTCGCATTCGTAGATGAGGAGAGGGGTCAGACGCGCGAAGAAACGCTGCGCGAGATGCAAGCCCGCTGGCCCAGCGCGCAATGGATCGATGCGGCGGGAGCAAGTAGCGCCAGCGTAGCCAGAATCTTTGCGGGACGTTCGACCGCAACTCCTATCCGGATCGTATTGATCGGAACGGATTGGGAAGTCCGCGTATGGGAGACGCTCTTGAAAATTCCGGCAGCGCACGCTGTCAGTTATGTCGATGTGGCGCGGGTCGTCTGTTCTCAGCGCGCGGCCCGTGCCGTCGGTACAGCGGTCGGCAAAAACCCGCTCGCGTTCGTCGTGCCCTGTCACCGCGTTCGCCGGGCGGATGGCGGATTGGGCGGTTATCATTGGAATGTCACCCGCAAACAGGCGATCATCGGCTGGGAAGCAGGACAGGCACTCAAGAACGCTACTTGAAGCGCCCGCCTTTTTGCAGGACTTCAATCTTGTACCCATCGGGATCTTCAATGAAGAAGAATTCCCCAAACGGCTTGCCCGCGTGGCTCATCTGCTTGATATCGCGCGGGGCAAGGCCGACGCTCAACAGGCGGGCGTGTTCTGCCTTCAAGTCATCGACGACGAACGCAAAATGCCCGTATCCGTCGCCCATATCGTAGGGCTTGGCGCGATCCTTGTTGACGGTAAGTTCCAGCTCGAAGTCGGCAGAAGGGTTCTTCATGTAGATCAGCGTGAAACTGTCGAAGTCCACACGATCAGCGATATCGAGTCCGAACGCTGCCTTGTAGAACGCAATCGAGCGCGCCTCTTCGCGCACCCGGACCATCATGTGAATTGCTTTGGCCATTGTCATCGCGTTATGCCCATACCCGCGTGCCAGCCGTCGCCTTCTCGTAGGCAGCAATCGCGTCGGCCTTCTTAAGCGTCAGAGCGATATCGTCGAGGCCGTTGATCAGGCATTCCTTGCGAAAGGCGTCTAGTTCGAAGGGGATCATGCCGCCGTCAGGGCCGCGAATTTCCTGTTTGACGAGGTCAACCGTCAGCGTTGCATTGGCACCCCTGTTGGCATCGTCCATGAGTTTGTCGACTTCAGCTTGCGGCAACTTGATGGGCAAAATGCCATTCTTGAAACAGTTGTTATAGAAAATGTCGGCGAAGTCAGGCGCGATGACGCAGCAGATCCCGAAGTCGAGCAAGGCCCAGGGTGCATGTTCGCGTGAGGAACCACAGCCGAAGTTTTCACCCGTGACGAGGATTTCAGCTTTGCGATACGCGGGCTTGTTGAGGACGAACTCGGGCAGTTCGTTGCCAGCGTCGTCGTAGCGCATTTCGAAGAACAGCGACTTGCCAAGGCCAGTCCGCTTGATCGTTTTGAGGAATTGCTTGGGAATGATCATGTCGGTGTCGATGTTGCGCATCGGCAGGGGAGCGGCGACGCCCGTCAGGACCGTAAATTTCTGCACGTGTTGTTCTCCTGGGTGCGATGGACGCGCGTTGTAGCGCCGTCGTGAATTATTATAACCCAGATCATGCTCGTAAACCATCGGCTAGCGCGCGGAAATAGCCTTCAGCGGCCAGCAACCGGTCCGCGCGAAGACTACCGGCGGCGGACGGTTGATCGCCGGTGACGCCCAGCACGAACCGTTCGACGTCGAGTTGGTCAAGCCGCCTTTTAACGCCTGCGAGCTTGCGTCCGTCAAGGTGCTGTTCGAGCACGGCGACCATTGTCTCGACATAGCCGGTAATGCGGCCCAACTCGCGCTGGGCCTCAATGCGGGCCGCAGCATGGACCTCGGGGTTGGCTGACACGCCATCGAGGCGCGTCAAAGCGTTCGCTGCCCGCGCGAGGGTCGCGGCAATGGCTTCGGCATAGCCAGCGATCCGCTCCCGATTGAGCCTGTCGAGGCCGCACAGAACCCCTAGCCAGCGGTGCAACGTCTGCGCCAGCCCTAAGAGTTTTACGGTGTAAATCGAAAATGGCATGTCGAGCCTGCACTAAATTGCGAGGGCTCAACTTTCACCCCGTTGCGGGGAGGCGGGGATAAGTATTCACTGCGAAAGTGTCAGCGAATGCTGGGGTCTTCGTAACAGCGGCGCATGTAGGAGCAACGATTGGAGCCCGCAAAGTGCATGCTGTCGCCTTTTGCCGGCGAAATGAACTGGCAGATTTCATCAAGGCCTTCAGGCTTGAGCCAACCCTGACGGCGTCCGCGTTGGACTGCAAAGCAATCGGCTGTCTCTTCGTCTGGCCCGCGGAACTGATGCCCGCATTCGTGGGCGTAAATCCACATTTTTACGGGAGTGGAAACCTTGGCCAACAATCTCGGGTTGAGAATAAGGAAGCCGGGATAGGCCGCGCCATAATCGTCGAGTTGGCTGTCCAGCACAGTCGGGCGTTGCCCACAGACCATCGACTGACCGTCCAGTTTCAGGGCGCCTGGCGGCGTGATGGCGGCATCGCCCCCGACATGGGCAGTGTACTCTTCCGGTGTTGGGATGTCTTCGCCAGCACGGGCTGCAACGCTGAAAAGGGCCATAAGCGCCGCACATGCGACCGCCCGCCTAATTCCAGCACCAGCGCGCTGCGTCAAACATCCCATCACTATAAATTCCTGTTCTTATCGGTCGCGCCGCACGTCCATGAGGAAAGCTTGGGGCGAGTTGGCAGGGGTTACAAGCGTAGGTCTGCATGGATTTGCACGATGATGCGCGAAAACCACTTAAAAAGATCTATCGATCAGCGAGCAAATCGTTTCAGCGCTCGACACACCATGTGCAGGCGGCGCGTCCTCGATGTTCAACACCTTCACGACGCCGTTGTCGACGAGCATGGCGTATCGTTTGGAACGGACGCCAAGACCATGCTTGGTCAAATCAATTTCGAGGCCCAGCGCTTTGGCAAAATCGGCGCTGCCATCGGCGAGCATGGTGATCTTGCCCTCAGCGCCCGTGTCCTTGCCCCAGGCGGACAAGACGAATACATCGTTGACGGCAGTGCAGGCCACCTCATCGACGCCCTTGGCCTTGATTTCCGCAACCCGATCCACGAAGCCCGGCATGTGGGCCTTGTGACAGGTGGGCGTGTACGCGCCGGGAACCGCAAATAGCGCAACCTTCTTGCCTTTGAACAGATCGACCGAATTGACTGGCTTGGGGCCCTCGGCAGTCATCACGGTGAAGGTCGTGTCGGGCAGGGTATCGCCGATTTTGATGGTCATTTTTGAACCTGTTGGATCGTTGTCAGGGGACGGGAATCGTCGGACGGTACCCGTTTCAACGGGCTATTCAAACTTAAACGTGGCTTCAGTCAGGCCTTGCGGGGACACCAGCGTGACTTTCGCTTCTTTTCCCCTGATGTCGGCAGGGTCGACGGCGCCGGTAAGGTCGATTTCGAAACGGAACTTGTCAGGTCCGGCAGCCTTGGCCGAGCCAATTTTCGGCAACGGGATAAACGCGCCGCCACTGCTTTCTACGTAGGCGGCAACATTCGTGGATCCACCGGGAAATTCAGCCTCGATGGCGATTGCAGGATGGGGTCCATCCAGTTTGACCTCAGTCTTGGTGAGTTTAGGATCGGTGGGTCGGCGAGCGTCTGCGAGCCTGGGAACGCGCTCCAGGGCTGCAACGATTGCAATCGGCAGCACGCCATCCGCACCAGCTGGGATGCCAACGCTGAGTTCGGCTTCGACCGGAATGCATATTTCGCGACAAATGCCGTATTCAAGCACGAGGACGAGGTTGATCGGTTTCGTTGCGTCTTTAGGGGTCACCACAACCGGGAAGATCGCCGAGCCCTTGAAGCCCAGCGTATCCCCATCCTTGTCGCTAAACCGCGTCGGAGCGGGATAAAGCACCTTGGCGCTCTCGACGTTTTCGGATTTCGACCAGTTGAACACCGGGGGAACGCCGCCCGCATCGCCTGGCATCCGCCAGTATGTTTTCCAGCCCTCGCCCAAAACAATCTCAACGGCGGCTATTGGTTTACCCGAAAGTGAGCCAGCCAAAAGGCGCGCCTTGCTTTCGCGTTTGCCCTCGCTCCACGCCGACACAAGCTCGTTGGCGCGGGCACTGACCGTTACCGCACTCAAGATCAGACATGCGACTGCTGCCTGAACGGCGTACGAGCGGATTATCGACATCAGGAGTGCCTCACGAGCCATTGGCGTTGCATGTGATATTGTCCATGCAAGATCGCAGAGCAAGCCTTTTTCCAGACGTGCCGCATGTACATATTGAGAGATGGGCGGCGAATTCTCGTCTTCCACCCAGGCGCCTGGATAGTTATGCTGACTTCAACGAAACGAAACATGCGGATGCGCAAGATCAACGCCAAACACACCATTTCAAGTGGCTTTCTCGATGGCCAATTGTTGATCGCGATGCCGGCGATGACAGACAGGCGGTTCGCCCGGTCCGTGGTGTACATGTGCGCCCATTCCAAGGACGGTGCGATGGGCATTATTATCAATCAGCGCGCTTCGCACATCGATTTCCCTGCACTGATGGAACGCTTGGGGTTGAGCACCGTCGCGACGACGAGCCCTGTCGCGGACCTTGCCGAGCGTCCTGTTCATGTCGGTGGCCCCGTAGAAACCGGGCGGGGGTTTGTGCTCCATAGCGCGGACTATGTCGCCAGTGACTCGACGCTTCAGATCGATGCCAAAGTTTGCCTCACCGCGACGGTCGACATTTTGAAGGCAATTGCGGCCGGTTCTGGCCCTTATCAATCCATCCTGGCGTTGGGCTACGCCAGCTGGGGTGCAGGCCAGCTTGAGGACGAGTTGGCAGCGAACGGCTGGTTGACCTGCCCGTCCGACCCCGAACTGGTTTTTTCTTCCGATCTCGATAGAAAGTACACCCGCGCACTGGCCAAGCTCGGCGTCGATCTGTCCCATCTCTCATCCGAAGCTGGCCACGCCTAAAAGGCGCGTGTCACGTCCGTGCCACTTTGCGCACTGGCGGCGGGGCCACGTTATCGCGCGAGGGCTCGACGGGTGTTCCCGCCAGTTTAGCAAGACTTGCCGCAAGGCCGGGCGGCAGTTTCGACAGGTCTGGCGCCAGCCGCACGGGTCGCACGCGCGTCACCGGTTCAGGGCGCGCGACAGGGGCTGCTCCCAAAGGACGCGCCACCGGTGAAAGCGGCGGCAGGCCCGCTTGGCCAACCACACTTGCCAGAGTAGCCAACGGATCCCGCGCCAGGACCTCGCCGTCAATGGGCGAAGTGTTGAATACGCTGGCAAGGTCGTCAGCGTAGTTGGGCGGCGGCGCGGTCGCTGCCTCGTCGCGACTGTTCAGGAAATCGAGCCCAGCCTGAAGGCTGGAAAGCGGGTTAAGTGGCGGCAAATCAGGAACCACGTTTGCCGGTGACAAGTGTGCCGTTGTCCCAGACATGGCTGGAGCCGGGCCTGGGGGGTGAGCATACATCGGCTGGCGCATAGCCTCTCCCAACTCGATCGCTGCGACTTGGGAGACCGCCATCGAAGCTGACGCTGGTGTTTGAGCCTGAGCGCTTGCTTTGCTCCGGATGGTTTTCCCGCGGCCGGGCTTGCCGCTCGCAATCGCACGTGCCGATATCGCTCCTGCGACGCCGCCCTGGAGCGCGGCTTTGGCCGCAGCAGCGGACGGCGTTGCGGCCGGGTCGGCTACGCGCTTGGGGCGCTTCATGGTCATGCGGAAAAAGCCGCTCGGCTGTAGCTTGTGCTCTGATTTGCGGACAAGCTTCAAGAGTTGCAGCACTTCGCGGTCGGGCATCGGATCGCCGTAGTAGAACCCCTGAGCATACGCGCAACCGATGCTGCGAAGGAACGCGGCGTCCTTGGGATCCTCGACGCCGTCAGCAACCACTTTCTTATTGAGTTCATGGGACAGAGCCACCATCGAGCGGACGATAGCAGCTTCTGGCGCATCGCCGCCACCAGATGCTTGCACGAATGACCGATCAATTTTGATCGTGTCGAAGGGGAAGCGCTGCAGATACGCGAGCGAGGAGAACCCCGCACCGAATTCGTCGAGCGAGAGGTCCGCCCCGATACCGCGCAGCAGCTCCAATATCTCGGTCGCCTGTTCGGGATTGTCCATAACCACGCTCTCGGCGATTTCGAGCCGGAGTGTGCCTTTGGGGATCACCCCATGATCGAGCACCTGGCCAACTTCGCGCGCGAGTTCAGCCCTGAACAGTTGAGCATTGGCGATATTGATGGCGACGAAGAGCGGCCGCTCGATACGCGGGAGCTCTTTCTGCCAGCGCGCCGCGTCCTGGGTGGCGCGGTTGAGGACGTAGGACCCAACCTTCGCCAACAGTTCAGGATTGCCCCCGGCTGGCACGTAATCGAACGGGTTGATTGATCCGAGCCTGGGATGCTGCCAGTTCACACTGGCTTCAAAGCCGGCGAGTTCTTCCGTCGGCAAGTAAATCAACGGCTGATACAGGACCCGGAGCTGGTTTTGGTCAACCGCGCGGCGCAGATCGCTCTCGACCTGGCGGCGGTCGTCACGGTCGGCACGCATATCGGGGCGGAACAGTTCGATCCGGTCGGCGCCGCCGCGTTTGGCGCGATGGGTCGCAATCTCGGCTTCCTCGAGCAGCCCCGCTTGCCCCTCTTCTTCGCCGTCGAAAATCGCAATGCCGATGGAGCCGGTGAGGACAATGTCCTGACCAGAAATCTTGATCGGAGCGCGCACCGTCCGGCGGATGCGTTCTGCCTCGCGGGCAA
This sequence comes from Hyphomicrobiaceae bacterium, assembly GCA_031417455.1. Taxonomy (GTDB): domain Bacteria; phylum Pseudomonadota; class Alphaproteobacteria; order Rhizobiales; family Hyphomicrobiaceae; genus JANXVY01. Next base: position 10,845 of record JANOVN010000069.1, read on the forward strand.
AATCGGCAGGGTCTTTTTCGGCCTCGATGAGAATTGCAAACTGATCGCCGCCGACGCGCGCCAGGGTTTCGTGGCCGGTGAGATGGCGCTGGAGCCTGCGGGCGATGGTCAGCAGCAGGCTGTCGCCGACGGGAAGTCCGAACTTGGCGTTCACCGCTTTGAATTTGTCGATGTCGATTAAAATGATGGCCGGTCGAAGCGCTACTTCGGTCCGCGCACGGGTCATGACCACGCCAAGGCGATCGAGGAACAGAGCCCGGTTTGGCAGCCCCGTTAGCGAGCAATGAACCGCATCCTGAACCAGACGCTCGTGCGCACGCTTGCTGTCGGTAATTTCCCGCAGGAGGCCGACAAACCGGAATGTCCTGGGGTCGGTGCCAGGGATGCTTGACGCATCCAGTTCAAACCAGCGCGAACTGTTATCGGCATGGCGCAGTCGAAATTCGGTTCGCAGACTGGCGTTCGACTTGTCCTGCGCAGAGGCAAGGATCATGCGCAAGCGCTCGCGGTCCGCCTCATGGACGTGCTTTAAGAAGTCGGGGATTTTGGTGGAGAGTTCACCTTGGGGCAGACCCAACAGGTTATCCACGACATGGCTTACCGCGACTTGGTTGCGCTTAGGGTGCCACTCGAATATAGCCGCACCCGCGCCATCCACGGCCAGCGCGCTGAGGGTACCTTCGCTAGGAGCTGAATTGCCGTAGACGGGCTCCAGCGAGCGGAATGCGAACTGGGTCACGGTAAAGCCGATCAGCACGACGATCAGGACGAGACCTGCGATCAAACCGGACGCCGCGATATCGTTAGCAAGTCGGCCCGTGAGGATCACGGCTGCCCCAAAAACCCAGACAAGGAAAAGCAGCCAGGTCGGAACGAGTGCCAAGGCGCGGTCTTGGCTACGCAGCGCGAGGAACGCCGTCGCCAGACCGCCGATCCCGCCAATTGCCACGAACGAGAGACGGGCAAAGGTAGAGGCAAGCCGGGGGTCGATCACCGCAATCGCGACCAAGGCAAGCTGTCCCGCGATCCACAGGCTCAACAGCATCCTGATCAGGCTCGGTGCCCGCCCCAGGCGCAGGAAAGTGTGCAGAAAAACAACAAGTGAAGCGGCAATCGCTGACTCGGTCGCCGCCCGGTACAGCGCATTGTCGTCGGGACGGAGCTGGAACAGTTTATGGAAAAACCCGAAGTCGACGGTCAGGTGGGCCAACACACACCAGGCAACGAGTGCAGCCGACGGGAATATCGCTTTGTGGTTTGCGGCAAAGACCGCTGTCAGGAAGATCGCCAAGAGCCCGGTCAACCCGAGCAGGACGCCGTTGAAAAGCTGCCGGTCGCGCGCTTTCAATTCGTAGTCAATCGGCTTCCACAGATACACGCGGGCAAACCGTTCCGTCGACATTTCGGCAACGTAAGTGATCGTCTGCCCCGGTTCCAGCGTGATGCGGAAGATGTCCGCGCGGTCGTTCTTGATGCGCTCGGGCACGAACCCCAGCGACGGTGTCACGGCTTCGACGCGGCGCGCGTCAAGGTCGGGCCAGATCGCGCCGGATCCAAACATGGTATAGCGCTCGGCAGTCAGCCAGCGCTCAATGGGTTTGTCGGTCGCATTTTGAAGCGCGAATGCAATCCAGGACGGGTTAGTCCCCGGCGTTAGCGCGCGTACGGTCATGCGACCCGCCACGGCATCCGAGGCGGCAACCATGTCGAGCTGGAGACTATCGCCGCGGCTGTCGTAGAACTCGCCAAGCGAGGTGATTTCGATGCGGTCCTGATCCGGTGTGACCGAAATCGATTTGAGCGCCAAAACCGGCGTGGCAAGCACCGTCACGAACGTCAAGACCGCGACGAACAGCGTACAAAAAACCCGCGATGAAAGCCGCATACCTGTCATTGGCCAGCCGACCCGTCACGGCGCTCGCTGGGCGCCTGATTGGGGCTGCGGTAATCTTCAGCCAGCAGCGAAAACAGAATGTGGTCTTGCCATTCATCGTTGATCTTCAGGTAGCGACGGGCATAGCCCTCGCGTTCAAAACCATTGCGTTCGAGAACCTGAACGGACGATTGGTTGGTCGGGAGCGTGGCGGCCTCGATGCGATGCAGCCGGAGACCGAAGAACGTGTATGGCAAGATCGCAGCGACTGCGTCGGCCATGTAGCCGTTGCGCAGATGTGGCAACCCCAGCCAGTAGCCGAGTTGTGCAGCTTGCGTAACACCGCGACGGACATTCGACAGGGATACACCCCCAACAATGTTGTCACCGGCAAGCGCAAAAATCGCGTAAGCGTAGCCTAGATCTTCACGCTGCTCGCGCTGGTAATGGCGTAGGCGGCGCCGGTACGAGCTTTTGAGCAGTTCGTCGGCGGGCCAGCGGGGCTCATAAGGTTGCAGATGCTCTCGGCTTTGCGCACGCATCTCGGCCCATGGTCCGTAGTCGGCAACCTGCAACGGGCGCAGGCCCACTTTCACGCCGCGCACGACATAGCTTTCAGCTCCAGCACTGGCTCTCAGAAACGCCATCTCCGGGCCCCCTTTTACCCGTTTACGCTCGTCAGCGACCCGCTTGACCGCCCGCTTCTTACTCAACCAACTATCCTACTCGCCAGACCTGCAAAGTGTAACAAGTCCGCAAAGTTCAACTCGTCAGTGTGCGCTCAGCCCTCTTAGCGTGACTTTCGCTTTTCTTACCCGTACCGACAACGGCGACACTGGGTGCGCCAGCCGCCAGCGACTGAGCGAAAGTCCGCACTCGTTCCACCGTCACCCCATCGACCTTCGCCACCAACTCTTCGGGACTGATCAACCGGTTGTGAATGAGCAGATGACGCGCCATCTGTTCGGCACGCGCCCCCGAGCTTTCCAGGCTCATGAGCAACCCCGCCTTCAATTGTGCCTTTGCCCGCGCCACTTCGCGCTCGGTGGGACCCGTTTGCGCGATTCCCGCCAGTTCCGCACTCATCACATCAATCAATTCAGGCACCATCGCATGTCCGGTTGCCGCATGGATCTGGAACATACCACTGTCCTTCAATCCCCAAGCCGCCGAGTAAATCGAATAGCAAAGGCCACGCTTTTCCCGCACCTCCTGGAACAACCGCGACGACATCCCCCCACCAAGAAGGCCCGAAAAGACCTGCGCCGTGAATGCATCGTCGGCACGGTATGAGGGGCCCTCAAAGCCCATCAATACGTGACTTTGCTCGAAGGCTTTCTTCGACGACCGTGTCCCGCCAACATAGCGCGCGCGCTCTTCCAAGTTACCAACGGCATCTGAGCCCTGTGTAGAAAGCCCGCCGAATAGGGCTGCAGCGTGGCGTTCAATCGCCTCGTGGCGGACAGCGCCTGCCGCCGAGACGATCATGCGGTGGGGCTGGTAGTTCGCCCGAAGAAACGTGTGAAGATCGGCCGAAGTCGCGGCGGTCACGCTTTCGGGTGTGCCCAAAATGGGGCGACCAACGGCTTGGGCGGGGAAGGCGGCTTCCTGGAATAGGTCGTAGGCGATTTCGTCGGGGCTATCCTGAGTGGCGGCGATCTCCTGGAGGATCACTTCGCGTTCGCGATCCAGTTCGCCGGCATCGAAGGTCGAGTTCTGGAGAATATCGGCGAGAATCTCCAATGCGAGGCCTTCGTCCCCCTTCAACACACGCGCGAAGTAAGAGGTGGTTTCCAGCGACGTGGCTGCGTTGATTTCACCGCCAACCTGTTCGATTTCTTCGGCAATCTGCAGCGCCGAACGGGTGGCAGTCCCCTTGAAGGCCATATGTTCGAGCAGATGTGACAGGCCCTGCTGCTGCTCGGTTTCGTGGCGCGCGCCAACACCGACCCAGACGCCAAGCGAGCTGGTTTCAATCCCCGTCATGTGGTGGGTCACGACGCGCAGACCGTTGGCGAGCGTCGATACGGTCGTGCTCATGCAACGCTATCCTTGTGCGAACCGGCTGTGTGGAAACGGGCATTCGCTGCGACGAATTCCTGGACTGCGGCCAGACTATTGGGAAGCAGTTGCGTGCGCTCGGGGTCGGTCAGGAGATGCGAAAAGCGTTGCGGAAGTCCGGGACGCTGACCGGTGACCTGCTCCATCACGTCAGGAAATTTAGCCGGACTGGCGGTGGCGAGTATCACGGTTGGACGATCTGATTGTGATAAGCGCTGGGCTGCAACGAGGCCGCATGCTGTATGCGGGTCGGCGGTGTAACCGCTGGCCTGACGGCACAATGAAATTGCGCAGGCGACTTCGCTTTCGCTCGCCGATGAGGCGGCGAACTCAGCCTTCATGGCTTGATGTATCGATCCCAACTCAAATCGCCCGGACTGCGCAAGCGATGCCATCTGCGCCCGAATAAGCGCGTCGTCGCGACCGCTCGCTTCGAACAGATACCGCTCGAAATTGGACGAGATGCCGATGTCCATCGACGGCGACGACGTGGCAGCGACCGGACGCATTTCATAGACACCGGTTTTGACGGTGCGCGCAAGAATATCGTTGGAGTTTGATGCGATGGTGAGGGTCTCGATGGGCAGGCCCATGCGTTTGGCGACGTAACCAGCGAAGATGTCACCGAAGTTGCCTGTCGGCACAACAAACGATACTTTGCGATAGGGTGCTCCCAATGCGACGGCAGCGGCAAAGTAGTACGTCACCTGGGCGACGATACGGCCCCAGTTGATCGAGTTGACGCCGGACAAGCCGACCCGGTCGCGGAACGTGTGGTCGTTGAACATACCCTTCACCAGGGCTTGGCAATCGTCGAAGTTACCGTCGATGGCCACGGCGTGAACATTTGCCTCCCGAGGCGTCGTCATCATGCGGCGCTGGACATCGGAAACGCGGCCTTGCGGGTATAAAATGACCATGTCGACGCGTTTGGAACTGCGGAAGGCTTCGATTGCGGCTCCGCCCGTGTCGCCCGAGGTGGCACCAACGATGGTGGCCCGTTGGCCGCGCTTTTCCAGCACATGGTCCATCATCCGAGCCAGGAGTTGCATCGCCACATCTTTAAAGGCGAGTGTAGGACCATGGAACAGTTCCAGCACAAATGTATTCGAGCCAATTTGAACAAGCGGGGTGACCGCAGAGTGTCCGAACTGGCTGTAGGCGTCCCGTGCCATGACGGTCAGATCGGCGCGCGAGATCGTTCCGCTGGTAAATGGCGCGATAACGTCGACGGCGATCTCATGAAAAGGACGCCCGGCGAATCCGGCGATCTGGTCTGGAGTGAGTTTGGGCCAAGTTTGCGGCAGATAAAGCCCACCGTCGCGGGCGAGGCCTGCCAGGATGACATCATCGAAGTCCAGGATGGGCGCTTGGCCCCGGGTCGAAATATATTGCAAGTCTCATTCACCTACTTTGTCACGCATGGCATGAACCTAGTCCGGCGCGGGTCCGCGAACAAGCAAAGCCGCATCGCCGCACACAGTTCCTCGCGACGCTAGAGTGCCTCGGGGATCTTTAGGCGGCTCCAAGCAAAGGCGGCATACATCACCAGCAGAGTCGCGGCCAGTCCATACCAAGTGATCGCATACTCCAGATGGCGGTTCGACAACTCGACTTTGCCAGCCAGCGGCAACGGCAATCCACCCGCCGGGACCGGGCCCGTCTGATCGATGTAGGCCCACATGTCATTGAGAGACGCATCGGTGTCGACGGGCCAGAGTTCGCTCGGGTTTCGTACGAAATAGATATTCTTGGCGGCATCGTTCTGGCCATCGAACGTCGCGCGTACCTGGGCGCTGCGATACAGGCCGGCAACTTCGACGCTCTGGTTGGTTTGACCCAGTACGCGCTTGGAAGGCTCTTTGCGATCCTGGGGTACGAAGCCCCGGTTCACGAACACGGTCTTAGCGAAACCATCGAGGCGCAGCGGTGTGAAGACCCAGTAGCCCTGGCTGCTGCCGAGGCCTTGGACCTGGGGAGCCGCCGTGAAGATGTGACGCTCCCGGGTATGGTCGAACACGCCGCGCAGCGAAACTGGCTGGTACTCGCACGGGTTGGCAAGGCCCGTGTCCATGAGGTCATGACAGGGAAGGCCCGGCCAGCTTGCCGTTGCCGGAATTGGCGGCGACGTACCGCGCGATTTCAAGGTGGCGAGGATGTTTTCCTTCCACGTCTTGCGCTGCCATTGCCACGTTCCCAGACTGAAAAGGACGCAAAACGCGAGAATGCTGAAAATGGTTGGAACGAGCAGTTTGGCTTGGACTATTCGGGACAGCATCGGCAGCGTTCACTCCTTGTCGAATCGGCCTTCCTCAGCCTTGTTGGCAAACTGCAGGTTGATCAAGATACCTTTCAGTACGCGCAGCAGTCCGAATGCGACGATGGGGATAAACATACCCCAAACGACAACGTGAACCCACACGGGCGGATCGTAGCGGAACTCTAAAAACAACGCGCCGCCGAGGGTCAGTGCGCCCAACATCATGATCACGAAAACAGCGGGACCGTCACCACTGTCTGCAAACCCATAGTTCAGCCCGCAAGACGGACAGGCGTCGCGCAGGGTCAAACCGTTCGTAAACAAGGCACCTTCGCCGCATTTTGGGCAAGCGGCGCGCAGTCCGTTGGTGATTGGATTTTGAACAGCCATCACGATCCCGCTTCAGATAGGAGCCAGTTTCAATTGAAAACGGGGCGGCTTTGCAGCCACCCCGCCAATGACGTATCTCGTGGTCAGGTCAGTGACCGGCAGCAGCAGCACCCACGGCCACGGCCTTGCCGAAGTTCGAGCCCCAGACGTAGATGCAGGCAAACAGGAACAACCAGACCACGTCCACGAAGTGCCAATACCAAGCGGCCGCTTCAAAGCCGAAGTGCTGCTCTTTGGTAAAGTCGCCCTGCATGGCGCGGAACAGGCAAACGGCGAGGAAGATTGTGCCGATGAGTACGTGCGCGCCGTGAAAACCGGTCGCCATGAAGAACGTCGCACCATAAATGTGGCCCGAGTAGTTGAAGCCGGCATGGGCATACTCGACGTATTGGAAGTACGAAAACAACGCGCCAAGTAAGACCGTGCAGACGAGGCCAGCAACCAAGCCGCGCCGATCATCCTTCAGCAGAGCATGATGCGCCCAGGTAACGGTGACACCCGACAGCAGCAAGATCAACGTGTTGACCAGCGGCAAGCCCCACGGGTTGAACACGCTTTTGAACCCGGCGGCGGGAGCGGGAGGCCAATGGCCGCCCAGCAATTCGTTGCGCTGAACCAGTCCGATCATTTCTTTGCTGTTTTGCAAGGCGTGAACGCCCGAGGGGTAAAGCGAAGCGTCAAAATAGGCCCAGAACCACGCGACGAAGAACATCACTTCAGAGGCGATGAAAAGGATCATGCCGTAGCGCAGGTGCAGGCTGACAACGGGTGTGTGGTCGCCTTTGTGGGCTTCACGGATGACATCGCGCCACCAGAAGAACGCAGAGGCCACCACGATCATCGCGCCGGGCGCAAACAACATCGGGCCTTTGACGCCAAACAGCGGTTCGCCTGCAGCGGAGCGCATCCAGCAGATGGCGCCGATGGCCATGATCAAAGCGCCGAGCGAAGCAACCAGCGGCCAAGGGCTCGGATCGACCAGATGGTAGTCATGTTCTTTGACGTCTGAATGTGCGGTGTGGGTGTGTGCCATATCGTTTCTCTCGTTCCCTCGCGATTTTTATTCCAGCAGGTCAGTCTCTGGCGATTCTGCTGTTGTCTTAAGTTCCGTTGGGCGCGCCCTCGACCGGTTTAGCGGCCGCGGCGGGTTTGGGTTCTGTTAGCGATTGCTGGAAAGTGTAAGACAATACGATGGTCTTGATGGCACGGGCATCAGGATCGGTTGCCAGAGCTGGATCGACGTAAAACGTCACCGGCATTTCGACCGATTCGCCCGCCGCAAGCGTCTGCTCGGTAAAGCAGAAGCAAGCAATCTTATTGAAATGGATGCCCGCCAGTTCCGGCGTCACGTTGTAGACGGCGCGACCGGTGACGGCTTGTTTGGAATGGTTCGTCGCACGATAGAATGCCATCCCTGTTTCACCCAGCTTGACATCAATGGTGCGCTGGACCGGTTCAAACGTCCAAGGAAGTCCGCCGTTGACGTTGGCGTCGAACATGACCGTGATCGTGCGGTCCAAGACAACACGCGACGGTGCGGTCGCGCGTTGGGTGGTACCATTGTAACCCGTTGCTTGGCAGAACATGGCGTAGAGCGGCACGGAAGCGTAGGCGAGCCCGATCATGCCAACGGCAATCGATGCACATGTGACCGCGACGCGCTTGTTCGCGCGGGAGGCTTGGCGGGCGACTTGGGTGGATTTTGTCTGGAGGTCGCTCATCGCAGCGCACTCCCCATGATGCCGCTTCCCACAATGACGAGCGGGCGGTTCACGACGTTGCCACCCATGCGGACGATAGTGGCCGCGTAAAACATCAAGACCATGGCAACCAGCGCCACGGCAATCGCGACGTTGCGAGCTCGCTGCTTACGTGTGGTATCGGCATTATCGCGACTGACGTAGTCGGCTATTGCAATCAAACCAAGCATCAAAGTGACAAAGACGGCTGTCGTCAGGAACGCAATGCCAAGTGCATTGAACCCGTTTTTCTGCACGGCGAACACGGCGACGACCCACACGAAGGTTGTAACCGCATTGCGCACCCAAGGACGCTCTTTGAGCCACACCGGCAAATTTTTGAGCTTGTCGGCTGTTTGGATTGAACTCATGCCATCACCCGCCAGACGATATGCTCGACGAGCAACACGCCAAACAGAGCAAACAGATAGAAAATTGAGTACAGGAATAGCTTCTTGGCGGTGGCGTCGCCCTCGCGGCCTTCGGTGATGCGGCGCACGTCAAAGGCTAGTTTCAAGAACACAGCACCGAGGATGCTGGATACGGCAAGGTAGCTCACGCCGCCTAATCCAATGAAGTACGGCGAGATGGCAACGGGAACGAACACCAGCGAATAGAGCACGATCTGACGCCGTGTTTCGTCAGGACCGGCGACAACCGGCAGCATGGGAACGCCGACGCGCTCATAGTCGCGGCAACGGTAGAGCGACAACGCCCAGAAGTGAGGTGGCGTC
>JANOVN010000070.1:0-2127 GCA_031417455.1 Hyphomicrobiaceae bacterium
TTGTATGCGCCCTACAAGATCAAACGGCGGACCAAGGCGGCGATTGCCAAGGAAGCCGGGCTTGAGCCGCTGATCGACCAACTCTTGTCCAACCCAAATCTGACGCCGGAAGCAGCAGCGGCTGCATTCGTGTCGACAGAAAAAGGTGTGGCGGACGCCAAGGCGGCGCTCGATGGCGCGCGTCATATTCTGATCGAGCGCATCGCAGAAAAAGCCGAGCTGGTCGGAGGCTTGCGCGAGTGGCTGTGGACAGACGGCGTCATCAGTTCGAAAGTGCTGAAGGGCAAAGATGCCGAGGGCGCGAAATTCGCAGACTATTTTGAGTTCAGTCAGAAAATCAAGGATATTCCGTCGCATCGCGCACTCGCCATGTTGCGCGGACGCGGCGAGGTGATCCTCGACATCGACCTCGATGTTGTGGTCGAAGGGGGCAAGCCACACCCCGCAGGCGGAAAGATTATGTCGGCGTTCGGCATTGCCGAAAGGGGGCGACCGGCGGACAAATTTCTGACAGAGACGGCGCGGCTCGCTTGGAAGGCAAAACTCGCGGTCTCGCTATCGACCGACCTCATGACCCGCCTGAAGGAGAAGGCCGACGCGGAAGCGATTTCGGTGTTTTCCAAAAACCTCAAGGATCTGCTGTTGGCAGCTCCAGCTGGTCCTCGCGTGACGATGGGGCTGGATCCTGGTATCCGCACGGGCGTGAAGGTCGCCGTGGTGGATGCGACGGGGAAGGTCCTCGATACGACAACGATTTATCCCCATGAGCCGCGCAAGGATTGGCAGGGGTCACTGGCGGCCCTCGGCGCGCTGTGCATCCGCCATAAGATTGAAATCATCGCAATTGGCAACGGCACCGCGTCGCGCGAAACCGACAAGTTGACCGCCGACCTCATGAAGGGTGCGCCACAACTCAATCTCACCAAGGTGATGGTTAGCGAGGCAGGCGCGTCGATTTATTCGGCCTCGCAGTTGGCAGCCGATGAGTTTCCCGATTTGGATGTGAGCCTGCGCGGGGCGGTGTCAATCGCACGGCGTTTACAGGATCCGCTTGCCGAACTGGTCAAGATCGAGGCCAAAGCGATTGGTGTCGGACAGTATCAGCATGACGTCGATCAGGCGGGTTTGGCGCGGTCGCTGGATGCGGTGGTTGAAGATTGCGTGAATTCGGTTGGGGTCGATGTGAATACTGCGTCGCCCGCGCTGCTCACCCATGTCGCTGGATTAAACGAAACGCTGGCGTCAAACATTGTCGTGTTCCGTAACGAGAACGGACCTTTCAAGACCCGCAAGGCGCTGATGAAGGTCCCCCGCCTTGGCCCCAAGGCATTCGAGCAGGCGGCAGGGTTCCTGCGCATCATGAACGGCAAAGACCCGCTGGACGCATCGGCGGTTCATCCCGAAGCCTATCCGGTGATCGAAAAGATCGCGGAAGTGACCAAGCGGCCGGTAAAGGCCATGATCGGTGACCGGGCGTTCTTAAAATCACTCAATCCGCGCCAGTTCGCCGACGAAAAATTCGGCGTCCCAACCATCACCGACATCATCGCCGAACTCGAAAAGCCGGGCCGGGATCCCCGGCCTGAGTTCAAGACGGCCAGCTTTGCCGATGGGGTCGAGAAGATTTCCGATCTTCGCGTCGGAATGACGCTCGAAGGCGTCGTCACCAACGTCACCAACTTCGGCGCGTTCGTCGATGTCGGCGTGCATCAAGACGGATTGGTCCACATCTCCGAACTGTCGGACCGGTTCGTCAAGGACCCGCGCGAAGTCGTCAAAGCGGGAGACGTGGTCAAAGTCCGCGTCAAGGAAGTGGATGCCCCCCGCAAGCGCATCGCGCTGACAATGAAGTCGGGCAGCGGGGCGACACAGGGTGCTAGCGGGTCGATGACGGCTTCGCCGCCGGTGCAAAGTGGCGGCGGGATGCGCGGCATCCCCAAGCCGAAGGTGGAGCAACCGGGCGAGAGCGCACTCGCGGCAGCACTCAGACGGGCCCGGGGGGAGTAATCGTCAAGGACATCGACCAAAAAACCGCCCCAACGCCCGCGACGAGCTTTCGACCATTGGCAACCTCACTCCCCCCGCAACAACCTCGTCGCGACGGGATATAGTCCTTCATGGCCCATC
>JANOVN010000071.1:0-3283 GCA_031417455.1 Hyphomicrobiaceae bacterium
TGCCGAACCGGCCACCCGCTACTGCCCGGCGGGCGTTTACGAAATCCTGACCGATGCCAACGGCAAACCACGCTTTCAGATCAACGCCCAGAATTGCGTCCACTGTAAAACCTGCGACATCAAGGACCCGTCCGAAAACATCACTTGGACCTGCCCCGAAGGCGGCGGCGGCCCCAACTACGCCGGCATGTAGCAAGCCGACACCAGCACTAAGCGACCGCTCTTGCGGGCGAAGCGCCGTATAGGTGCCGACGCGAGCGCCGTACCAAAAGGACTGACCTCCTTCAGGTCAGTTCGTTAGCAAGAATAGCGAGCCTGTGACGAGACGGCACTTCGCATCGAGCAGCCTCTGTTGTAGATGGCACACTCTCCGCAAATCCGTCCGGCACGTGTCAACCATAACAACTTGTAATGCGCTCCTGTCGCGCTTTAGGCCGCTTGGCCATTAGAAGTTTACGCTGATGGCCTAATAAAAGCCTGTAAATAGCGCTGGATAGTCAATGAGCCGCCCGGTTTAGGGGTTCGCAATCGTTCAATGAAACGATACTGGACAAATGATCGACGCATACTCGCCAAAGTCCGCCAGTGTGTTAGCTTGATTAGGTTAGATCAGCGCGCAGGCAGCTGGTCGAGTTAAGGAACATGATCGAATGCGAGCAGGCCTCAACAATCGCCCATCAAAGCTCGCGAACGCCAGCGCAAGCGCGCTTCGCGCCGTCTTGAGCGGCGTGCTGAGCACATTGACCTTTGTCGGGATCGTCGCGATCTGGGCATCGTTTTCGTCCGCGCTCCTCGCCAAAACCGTCGCTGGCAATCAAGATCAGCCGAGTCTGATCGGCAGCTATCTCGCTGGTCGCTTTGCCCGCACCGAACATGACCCCGAACGAGCCGCCGAATTCTACAAGGCAGCCCTTGAACGCGACCGCAACGACGACGTTCTGCTGGAGCACACCTTCCAGATGGAACTGGCCAGCGGTCATTTCGACCGCGCCCAGGCGCTTGCCGAACGCCTCGTCGTCAGCCAGCCCGCCAATCGCATGGCCCAGACCTTGCTGGCGTTGACCGCCTTCAAGAAGCAGGACTACACCACCGCTGACGCCCACATGAAAGCCGCAGGCGAAGGCCCCATCGGCGAACTCACTGCCGCCATCGGCCGCGCCTGGATCAAAACCGCAGCCGGCAACCTGCAAGGCGCACTCGACATCATCGACACACCCAAGCAAGCCGAATGGGCGCAATTCTACCTCTACTACCACCGCGGCCTGATCGCCGACTTAGGCGGCCACTTCAACGAAGCGCGCAGCGCCTTCGAAAAGGTCTTCAAACAAGATAACAAGACCCTGCGCACGGCCCTCGCCTACTCCCATTCGGCAGCCAACGCCGGCGACACCACACTCGCCAAATCGATCCTCAAAGAACACCTCGACCGCCAGCAGGGCGACGGCCATCCCCTGGCGCGCGATCTGCGTGATCGGATTAACGCCGGAGACCGTGTCGGCCTGTTGGTCAAAACCCCCGCCGACGGCATGGCGGAGGTGTTCTATGGCCTGGGCGAAGCCCTGACCGGCGAGGGCGGCGTCAACCTCGGCATCGTCTACCTCCAGCTCGCGCTCTACGTCGAGCCCGACCACGCCTTCGCGCTCGCCGCCCTGTCGAACACCTTCGAAAGCCTCAAAAAGTTCCAGGCCGCCAACGACACCTACGATCGCATTCCGCGCGGCACCGCTCTGCAGTCGAGCATCGACATCCGCAAGGCATTCAACTTCAATTCGCTCGACAAGGTCGACGAAGCCCACGCGCTACTGCAATCGGTCGCCATGGCCGAACCCAAAGACGTGCGTCCGCTCGAAGCCATCGGCAACATCATGCGCGCCCGCAAGCGCTACGACGAAGCCGTCGGTGCCTACACTAAGGCAATCGGCCTCATTCCCAAGCTTGAAAAGCGCCACTGGGCCTACTTCTACTCGCGCGGCACGTGCCATGAACGCCTGAAAAACTGGCCGGCCGCCGAAGCCGACCTGCAAAAGGCGCTCACACTCTTTCCCGACCAGCCGCTGGTTTTGAACTACCTTGGCTATTCCTGGATCGACCAGGGCCTGAACCTGACGCAGGGATTAGGCCTGATCGAAAAGGCAGTGTCGCTCCGCCCCGACGATGGCTACATCGTCGACAGCTTGGGCTGGGCCTATTTCAGATTGGGCGACTTCAAGGAAGCGGTGAAGTATCTGGAACGCGCCGTCGAATTGCGCCCGGATGACCCGACCCTCAACGATCACCTGGGCGACGCCCTTTGGCGCGTCGGCCGCCTGACCGAAGCCCGCTTCCAGTGGGACCAGTCCCTGAGCTTGAAGCCCGAGCCTGAAGACATCGACAAGATCAAGGATAAGCTCGAAAAAGGCCTTCCGGCCGCAAAAGCCCAAGCCAGAGCGGCCCCTGTCAAGGCCCGTCAAGTGATCAACGAAGCCGCCCGCAAGCGCGCCCAGGCGGCTCCCAAAAGCCCCGCCCAAAAAGACCCAGCCCTCGAATAGGGGGATGGTTTGGTTTTGCAGCCCATCGTCGAACGCGCCCCGCCCCCCGTCAGCGAAAGCGCGCCCCCAAAAGTCAACCTGACCCTGCGCGTTCTCGGTCGCCGCCTAGATGTGCCCCACAAAGGCTACCACGAGCTCGATAGCATCGTAGCCTTCGCCCACGACATCGCCGACGAGATCGTGCTCACGCCCGGCCCCTCGCACGCGGTCACGACCACCGGTCCCTTCGGCGGCTCTATCGCCGGCGAAAACCTTATTGCCGTCTCCCTCGCCTGCCTTGCGCAAGCCGCGCCCTTTCTGACCCTCGGCGCGGTGCAATTAATAAAAAACCTTCCCGTAGCCGCTGGCATCGGCGGTGGCTCAGCCGACGCCGCCGCTGTCATCCGGGCCGTCCGCCGCGCCAACGCCCACAACGCCATGACAGGCATCGATTGGACCGTCATCGCCATCGGTGTCGGCGCCGATGTTCCCGTCTGCCTCACCTCACGCGCCCAGCGCATGACCGGCATCGGCCAACACCTGACCGCCATCGAGGCCTTCCCCGAACTTGCCGCCGTCCTCGTCAACCCGCAACTCCCGGTCCCCGCCGATAAAACCGCGCAGGTCTTTCGCAAACTGGCCGCGCCCCCGCTTACAGGTAGGTCATCCGCCGCCTCTCCCAATCACTTCGTATCCCGCGCCGCCCTGCTGTCCCACATGCGCACCGTCGGCAACGATCTGCTCGGATCAGCCCGGCTGGTCGTACCCGCCATCGA
>JANOVN010000072.1:0-11722 GCA_031417455.1 Hyphomicrobiaceae bacterium
CAGTGGCGATCGGAACCGCGATTTCAGCGGTCACATTGGCCGTGCTGCTGATCGGGCTCAATCAGGTTTGACAGAGTCGCGAGTCTCCCAACGAGAGACTTATACCATCGAGCATATCCACTGATCGCTTCACCCTTTTACTCCATAGCCGGGCTTGACCCGGCTATCCAGAGCAACTCGTTGAAAGGCCAGCATTTGTAGCTCCTGGATGGCCGGGTAAAGCCCGGCCATGGAGTGGAGAAAAGGTCAACTTTATTGCTCGTCGGTATTATCCCTGAGCGAGAACTCTGGCATCAGGCGGCGAGGGCAGTGACGTAGGACTGTCGGCGGTGTGCTAGGGCGGGGCCTGCCGCCACGTCTGTATGGGCCTTGGCCGGGGAGGTGACCGGCATCACGGTCGACAATTCATCGAGCAGGTTTTGCAGCGCGTAGTGGGCACCATCGAGCTGTTCGTGGGCTGCGTTGTGCAAGCGCTCGGCTTTGTCCGCCAATTCGATTGCGGATTGCAATATCTGCGAAACACGATTGAGTTGGGCGTTCTGGTCGAGTGGGATGCTGCCTGCCGCGATCATGGCGGCTTGGCTATTGGCGGCTGGTGTATTGGCAGCTGGTGTTTCAGCTTTCACAGGAGTGGGCGTAGATAAAGGAATAGCGGACGGCAGAAGCATGGGTGTTTTTGCTGGTCTGCGCATTGGTTGATGCAAATTGTTTTGAATGGTGGTCAATTCAGCGAGGCTGAACGAAAAGCCATGAGTATGCAGCCAGACGGCAGCCGTCAGGGAAAAGACCAGGATTGTGAGAAATACGAATTCTGATTCGAAAATCATCGCAGCATGCTCCGCTTCGCCCAGGCAGAGTAAGCATATTTTGTATTAAAAACAAGTGACTGTTTGGTGGTTTCGTAAGTTTGGTTGAGTCCGTGGCGTTAAGGAAATCCGGCTTTGTCGCCGTTACGCAGGGAGTGTTATTCGGAAATTGGCCGGTATTGGAAGTGACCGGTAATTTTTTCGGCGAATAGCCAATTTTCCTCCTGAACGCCCAGTCCGCGGTTGTGGATCACGAGTGGGATTCCATCGGAGGTTAATTTATCGGAGACGATTGCGACGTGGGTATTGGAAAACCAGCCGTGGGCTAAGTGAAAGGTGACGATGTCGCCGGGCTTATAGTCCGTGGGGTTGTTTGAGACCGGAAGGCTCTTACCCTTCTTGGAAAAGAATTTGCGCTGAACTTCAACACGGCGGTGGTCGATGTTGGTGTCGCCCGAGCCGACACCGGCTTTTTGGATTTCAACCTGGAGGTCGATGCCGAGTGCGCGATAGGCCCGCACGACAACGTCCGTGCAGACGCCGGTGGAGGCTGGGACATCGCCGCCAGGGTAGGGGATTTTGACGTAGGCCGGGGTGTAGAGGGCAAAGGATTTGCCCTGGTCGCGGGCAGCCGTCACGAGGCGGTCAGCGAAAGACTGGGCGGCTGCGGTAGGTGGCGGGGCTTGGGTGGCGCGTGCGGGCGCAGACGCGAAGAATGTGAGGGCCAGCAAGATGCCCAAAGCAGTGCTGCGCGTGCGCATGTTTTGATCCGAAAAGCTAGCGTCCCAAACCGTTCACGCTCGTTCCGTCCAGGCGGCGGACGGCGCGCGATGCCAGTCTTGTCAAAGCCGATGGGCGTTTTTGCGGCGCGGAGATGACTGGAATGTTAGCCAGCATGGGGCTTGCTGGGGGTGCTGAGTAGCGGTAGTGGCCGGTGATGGTGTCGACGAACAGGCCGTCTTCAAGCTGGGGGCCCCAGCCGCGATTGTGGACGATCATGTAACGGCCGGAGGGGGCTGCGACGTCCGAGACGATTGCGATGTGAGAGCGAGAGCCACGGTTTTGCGGGCGGTCGTAGGTGACGATGTCGCCGGGGAGGTAGTCTTCGGCGATGGTCGAGGGGGGGAGTTGCTGGCTGGCTTGGGCGAAGAAACGGCGGAGCGTTTCGGTGCGGCGGTGGTCGATGCTCGGGTCGCTGTTGCCAAGGCGGCTTTCGTGGACGAGCTGCTGGAGGTCGATGCCGAGGGCGCGATAGGCGCGGATGATGACGTCAGTGCAGACGCCGTAGAGGGGTTGCACGTCGCCGCGAGGGTAGGACAGGGCGCGGTATTTGTCGTTGTAGATGACGAGGTCGTGGGTCTGGGCGCGGGCGGCGGTTGCCAACGCGAGGCCGAAGGCTGCGGGTGTGAGGGAGGCGGTCGTGAGGTCCAGGGGCGGGCTGGCAGGGCGCGCGGTGCAGAGTTTGGGCTGGGAGTCGAGGTTTGCTTCTTGCGACGGGATGGGCTGAGACGTGATGGACGGTGGGAGTGCAGCGGATGAGTTGGCGTCCAACTCGACGGGTGGGCGCGCCGCAAGCATGGCCGTGCGGCCGTTGGCAGTCGTGGGGGTTGGCGCGGGTGTGGCGGCGAGCACCGGGGATTTTGATGATGCGATGACGTTGCCGGGATTGGCGGGGAGGATTGAAGGATTGGCGGCGGGCGTGATGGCGGACTTGATGGCGGAGTTGGACAGCGGGAGGTCAGGTGCGGCGGACGGGGCGAGTGCGGGCTCGAACACAGACTTGCGGGTAATCGCTGCGGGAGGAATGATTGTGGCTGGAACAGCGGCGAGATCGACGCGGCGGAGGGGTTTTAAGGACTGGGTTATCGCGAGGCTGGAGATCATAAGCAGGACCGGCAGTGTCAGCAGGGCCAGCGTGGCGCGGTCATCGTGGCTGAAGAATTGGTTGAAGTCTGGGGCTGCGATTGCGGTCGCGCGGTTTGCTGTGCGATTTCGCGGGCAATGTGCCGGAGCGGGGCTTGTTTTGAGGCACAACAGGAAGGCAATCGCTGGGCTGATGTCGTTGGGCGCAGGGTTGGCCGCTTTGAATGCGGGATGGTTCGTGCGCGGCGCAAATTTTGAAGGAGGGGCCGCGCTGTGCGGGCTCCGCTGAGAATGTCGCTTACCTCGGGACGGCTTTTTTTTCACGCGAAATTAGTCCAGACACGCCACAGACTACGGATGGTCTTATAGCACAATCAGGTAACGGCTTCATTTCAAAAAGGAAATATGCCGCAATTTTCAGCGTTCACGTTGGTTTTGCGGTTCGTTGGCGGCGTCGAGGTCGCCGCAACTGCCGTCTGAACCTGAACCTGCGGAATAGGTTTTGCTGACGGCTTCGACGACGCGATCATACAGGCGCTTTTGCGGTGTTGGATACAACATGGCCCAGCTATTGATGAGTTTGCCACCGCAGGAGAAGGTCACGCGCTCGTAGAACGTCTCGCCGCCGCGGGTGCCAGATAGGACGAACCAGCGCTGTTTTGCGGGCGAGTAGTCAATTGCTGTGTTGGCGTAGATGTCGGACAGAAGAAATTGGCGGTAGGCCTCAAGGGAGAGGTTTTCGGTGTTTTCGAAGGTGGCGACCAGCAGTTTCGCCTGACCGTCCGCTGATTTCAGGACGCGACCATCGTTGCCGCTTGGCGTTGGAGCTGGGAAGAAAATGTTGGCCGGATAGGCGATCTGGAAGCCGAAGCGCTTGTTTTGGATGGTGGCCCAGTCGGAAAAACGGTTTGATTGAGCAATGGCCTGGTGGGGAGAGGCGGCGAGCAGGGCGCAAAGGCCTGCGGCGACGGAGATGGCTGATTTGGCTGGGTTGGCGGTCGATCTGATCATCACGGGAGTCCGTCCGTCGTGTTGCAGGTCGTGATTGGATGTGCCGAAGCATATCATAGCTCGTCGTTTGGAATAGCTACGCGTTTGGGAGAAAAAGGTTTCATGGCGCGGCAGGGAGTGCGCGGCAAGGTTCGGGTTGTAATACCGTCGCGCAGAAGTTCTGACTCTTTGGTTCGTCGGCTGCGCGACGGTATTCTCTTTTGTTTGCGCGTGGCCGCCCCACCAACCCCACGCGCGGATACCAGCCGACATAAGTCAGAACTTATGCCCGCTGGTATAAGTGTGATTGCGTGTGAAGCCGATATCGCGGCGGGCGTTGCGCAGCTGGTGCGGTTGTGTCCGGGGATGGCGTCGGCTTTCGCGTTGGTCGGGCAACCACCGTTGCGGCGATGGACGTCCGGCTTTGAGGGCCTCGCGCGGATTATCGTCGGGCAGCAATTGTCGACGGCGAGTGCCAGTGCAATCTTTGGGCGGCTGACGGTGGCGGTTGCGCCCATGGAGCCGTCGGTGTTGCTGGCGGCGGACGATGGCGTGTTGAAGGGGGCGGGGCTGTCGGCGGCGAAGATTGCAACATTGCGGGCGTTGGCGCAGGCGGTGTTCGACGGACGGGTGGACTTTTCAGCAATGGCCAGTGCGCGCGAGGACGAGGTGCGCGGGCAACTCACGCAGGTGCGGGGTATTGGGCCTTGGACGGCGGATATCTATCTCATGTTCTGCTGCGGGCATGCGGATGCGTTTGCGGCCGGCGATTTGGCGTTGCAGATCGGGGCGCAGCGGTTGTTGGGGCTCCATGCGCGGCCTACAGCGGCCGAATTGTTAGCGATTGCCGAGGTGTGGCGGCCTTGGCGGGCGGTCGCCGCCCGGATATTGTGGGCGTATTACGGGCACGCGAAGGTGGTAGATGCCAAACGTGCGCGGGAGGCTTGAAACCTTGATGGATCGGAGCGTCGCTTTCGCGCGTAAAGCTAGGTGTGGCGGGGATGTGACTGTCGTTTGATCGTGGCGCTTCACAGAGTTGACACGGGCGGCTAGTATTTGGGCTGAGAGACTCGATTAGGCGGGGATTGGTTTACAGACTGGGGCATCTACAGGAAGTCACCATCTTGAACGTACACGCGAAAACGCCGGAAAGCAGTCCGGCCCTGGTTTTGAATGCCGACTTCCGGCCCCTGAGCTATTATCCGTTATCGCTCTGGAGCTGGCAGGACACGGTCAAGGCCGTGTTTTTGGATCGCGTCAACATCGTCTCCGAATACGATACCTACGTGCATAGCGCCAATTTCGAGATGCGGCTGCCGAGCGTCGTGTCGCTGAAAACCTATGTGAAGCCAGCGCTTTACCCGGCCTTTACACGGTTCAACGTGTTCCTGCGCGACCGGTTCTCGTGCCAGTATTGCGGCGATCGCAACGACCTTACGTTCGATCATCTCATTCCGCGGTCGCGGGGCGGGTTGACGAGCTGGGACAATGTCGTGACCGCGTGCGCGCCATGCAATCTCGCCAAGGGCGGGGCGATGCCGCGCGACTGCGGGATGATCCCGATGCAGGAGCCGTATCGCCCGACGGTGTTCGAACTGCACCGCAATGGCCGGTTGTTCCCGCCGAACTATCTGCACGAGAGCTGGTTGGATTATCTGTATTGGGATACGTTTCTGGAGCCTTAATATGCCTCGCGCGCTATGGCGCTCCGGCGGGGCGGCGCATGAGCGCCGGGTCGCGTAGCTCCCTATGTCCCTGCGGGACATGGGGCTTCTTTCGGGAAAACCGTTCACACCCCCGCCTTCGCGGGGGCATGCTTTTCTTGGAAGCACTCTAGCCGAGCGTGGCCTTACTTACGATTATCCGACGTTGACGTGGACGCGTGAGCAACCGGCAAACGGCACGCATATCTCGACGCCGACGCAACCCTGCGGTTTGATTGCCGAAACATTGACCTCCGCGGTCAAACTCATCGTGTCGCCTTTGGTGGCAGTCTTCGGATCCCCGGCTTTGTTCATCGCTGCTCGCAGACATAACTCTGCGATCGCTCTGCCGAACGAGTCGAAGTTATGAACGCCGTTTATGTGATCGTCGATGTATTGGGTGGTCAATTTCGACATCGGACACTCCCATCAAAATTTGATCTTACAAAAAGCACTCAAATTATCGCTTCCCATGGACGTCGAATGTCTAAGGTCAGCAGGTTCGAAATTACATATTCTATCTTAAGTTGTCTTGTTGAGAATTGTTGCTGGCCGTCAGTCTCAATCACATTTCGGTGTTTATTTGGCTTGGTTACGCTGCCACCTGCACGAACCCCTGCGATAGTTTGGCGACGAGGGCGTTGAGGATGAAGCGGCCTTGGGCGGTGGCGCGGATGTGGCGGTTGCCCCGGCGTTCGATCATGCCGAGGTGTTCGAGATCGGCCATGGCGAGGGCAGACGGGATAAAGCCCGTCAGTTGAGCGAGGCGGGTGAGGTCTAGGCCTTCGTTGAGGCGCAGGCCCATGAGGAGCATTTCGTCGGCTTCCTCGGCGGGGGTTACGGGTGTCAGTTCGGTGAGGCCATGGCCGTTGGCTTCGACGCGGGCGAGCCATTGTTCCGGGTTGCGTTCGGTGGTGGTGGCGTGCCGGGCGCGGTGCGACCCCCACCCCGGCCCTCCCCACAGGGGGGAGGGGGAAGGGAGAGCGTTCGCTGTAGGAGACGGCGAGGTCATGATCCGACCGTGGGCACCGGGGCCGATGCCGGCGTATTCGCCGTAACGCCAATAGATGAGATTGTGCCGGCTTTCTTCACCGGGGCTTGCGTGGTTGGAGATTTCGTATTGGGGGAGGCCGCGCGCGGCGGTCATGTCCTGGGTGAGGTCGTAGAGCGCTGCTGCTGTATCGGCGTCGGGGATGATGAGTTTGCCTACGGCGTGGAGCTGGGCGAACGGGGTCTCGGGCTCGATGGAGAGCTGGTAGAGCGAGAGGTGCGAACCGGCGAGGGATAAAGCTTCGCCGAGTTCGGCGCGCCATTGCGGCACGGTTTGGGCGGGGCGGGCGTAAATGAGGTCGAAGGTGTAGCGGTCGAAGGTCATGGCTGCGAGGCGAATAGCTGCTTTGGCTTCGGCGACGGTGTGGATACGGCCAAGTTTTTTGAGTTCACTATCGTGGAGCGACTGGACGCCCATGGAAACGCGGTTGACGCCGGCTGCGCGGTATCCCCGGAAGCGGTCGGCTTCGACGCTGCCGGGGTTGGCTTCCAGCGTGATCTCCGGGTTGGCGGCGACTGTGTAGACCTTGGCGATGTGATCGAGGATCGCGCCGACGGTTGATGGAGCCATGAGAGAGGGAGTGCCGCCGCCAAAAAAGATGGTCGAGACGGTTTTTGGACCGGTGAGGCGGGCGGTGTGGTCAAGTTCGGCGAGGAACGCTTTGAGGACGCGCGGCTCGTCGATGCCACCGAAGCGAACGTGGCTATTGAAGTCGCAATAGGGGCATTTGGCGGCGCAGAACGGCCAGTGAATGTATACGCCGAAGCCTGGGTCGGATGGGGTCATGGGCGCGTTGTATCATATATTTCGCTCGCGCGAACGGGCTACCGCCCTGACCCGTTTGGGGGAACGAGTTCCCCCGAAGCCCCCTCCCTGTTTGGGACCAAGTTGACGATTGCGATGAGGCGAGGCGGTCTCAAATGCAGGCTTGTCTGGGTCCCGGCCAACGCCTGAATGCCGTACCTTGTTACCCCCGGTAGTGACTGAACTGGCCGCGGGGTTTGAAGCGTTCGAGGTAGGCGGGGACTTGGGCTTCGATAGGGGTTGCTTGTGTGACGCCGAAGGCTGCGAGGGTGCGGCCGCTGGCCATGGCCTGTTCGCTGACGACGTTGTCGACGGCCAGCATGCGGACCTGGTCGACGGTGATGGGGCGGAGCGCGTTCGGCAGCGGCCAGGTCAGCAGGGCCTGGAGCTTGGCGGCCCAGAACGGCAGCCACATATACATGCGCTTGTGGTCCGTCCATACCTGGGTCTTGTCGAGCAGTTCGCGGAAAGTTAGGACGGCGGGGCCGCCGATTTCATAGGTTTGACCGGGATCGCCTGCGCCTTCGGCTGCGGCTGTGATCGCGGCGGCGAGGTCGCCGACGAAGACGGGCTGGAACTTGGTCTTGCCGCCGCCGATCAGGGGCAGCATGGGCGACTTTTTGGCGAGGGCAGCGAAGCGGTTGAAGAACTGGTCTTCGGGTCCTAACACGATCGAGGGGCGAAGGATGATGGCACCGGGGAATTCTTCGAGGACGGCGCGTTCGCCCTCGGCTTTGGTGCGAGCATAGCTGGCGTTGGATTGAAGGTCTGCGCCGATGGCTGAGATGTGGATCAGGCGTTTGACGCCAGCTTCACGGGCAGCTTTAGCGACGGCGCGGGCGCCTTCGATGTGGAGGGCGTTGAAGGTCTGCGAGCCTGAGTTGGCGAGCACGCCGACGGTGTTGATGACGACGTCGGCGCCTGCAACCGCGCGGGCGATGGAAGCTGGGAAGCGGAGGTTCGACTGGACCGCCATGATCTGGCCGACGCTGCCGAGCGGCTGGAGGTGGCCTGCGAGATCGGGGCGGCGTTCAGCTGCACGGATGCGCCAGCCAGCACGCGCGAGCGCGCGTACGGTGTGACGGCCGACGAAACCCGATCCGCCGAAAACGACCGCCAATTGTTCGCCTGCGCGCCCCGCCATGGTCTTCCCTCTTAAATCGCAAACCGTTCGTTGGTGCCGAGCAATACACAGACCCGCGCTGGATGTGAAGGCGACGAGCGTATTATAAGCGTTCGCGGCGACCCGGCCTGGCGGAGGTCAAGCTGCGCCGTGTTTGGGATGTTGGCCGAGAAAGGCGTCACCTTTTTGAAATGCGGAATTGACATGGGGCGGGGCTACGACTAACCACAGCGGCTTGGTTGCCCTGGTGGCGGAATTGGTAGACGCACTAGTTTCAGGTACTAGCGCTTAACGGCGTGAAGGTTCGAGTCCTTTCCTGGGCACCATCTAACTCTTAAAATGTCAGCGAGCACGGGCGACATAGCGGGCAGAAAATAAGTCGTCCATCAAATTGCCCATCAAGCTAAATTCGCTGGTCCACACAACGCGGGTACCTAGTTGGGGGGGCGCTAATGGCGGTGCCTAAGATTTCAATTGGCGTATGGACGTACTTCGTTGATCAGTCCGGTATCTCCGCGCATCGATCATCACCAAGTTTCCGAGTCGCTGCCGCGATCCAGCCAGCCTTGGAAAAGGGCATCGCCGAGATCGCGAATGACGGCGGCGCGTTGCCACCGCGATGGCCAGCGACTTCGATGATGCGCGTCACTTCCGCCCCTGTTGTGGCGAGCGTGTGGCCGTCATAGGGTGACCTCGGTAACGTCTTGGCGTTAAGCGCACGAATTGGCCGCCAGCCGACGGTTTAAGCGGGGATCGTGATCGCGACCTTGACGCCGAACTTATAGGGGTTGTGCGCCTTGCCTTTACCGATACTTTCGACCTCAGGCGCGTGCGAGAATAAATTTTCTGCCCTGCTAACGATACTTTTGGGCTAGTGGCCTGAATCTTCTAAAGCGCTGGATACAGGCTTTTCAGCTTCACACGGGCGTCGGCGGACGTGAAGTGCCATTTGGCTTTGGCGTTGTGGGTGTTGCGGCGCGCGCGGCAAGCGGCAACTTCGGTCGCGAGCGTGTCAGCATCGGCGATGCGGCGGGCGAGGCACTGGCTGGAGAGAACAGCCAACTCGGACTCGGCCAGATTGAGCCAGCTGCCGTGCTTGGGCGTGTAGTGCCATTCGAACCGCTCGATGATGCGGCGGGCCTCGGCCGGTTCGAACGCCTCATAGAGTGACGCGGGAGTGTGCGTGTTCAGGTTGTCCTGAACCAACACGATCTTCTCGGCTTTCGGGAAGTGAGTGTCGCTGAGATCGCGCAGGATCTTCGCATAGTCGATCGCCGTGCGGCGCTCCGTCACTTCGACGTGTCGCCAGCCTTCAAGCGGCGCGAACAGCATGAAGATGTTGGCTGTGCCGTTGCGTTTGTATTCGTAGTCGTGACGTGCGGGCTGTCCTGGCCGCATCGCCTCGGGTGTACGCGTCTCGGCGACGAGCTGCTTGCTCGTCTCATCGAGGCAGACCAGCGGTCGCCTCGGATCGTGGGGGCGGTGATAGACCTCGAGCACATCTTCCATCGCGGCGACGAACGCCGCGTTGGCTTTTGGCGGGATCACCCAATAGTCGGTCAGGTGCGGTTTGAGTTCGTTTTTTTGAGCGCACGGCCGACGGTATTGAAATGCGCCGCCGGTACGATGTTGCGCTCGACAACCGCTCCGGCCAACAGACGGATCGTCCAGCGGGCATGACCGGGCGGCGGCTTGGTGCAGGCCAGTGCGGTCAGCTTCGCTTGGGCTTCGCCATCGAAAATCGGCGCTGTTGGTGGCGTTTCGCGCTTCTTGCGCGTCAGCACCGCGTTGACCTTCGGTTACGAATTTCTCGCGCGTGCGCGAGACCATGGTCAAGTTGGTGTCGAGCGCCTTGAGGATCTGGTCGTCCAGCCACCCCGGACCGCCCGCGGCCGTATCCGCCTTCAGCAGAATGCGCGCCTTGAGGATCACCTTCGCTGGCGCTTTGCCTTTGGAGATCAGAGCGTTTAGTCGCGCGCGCTCTTCGGTGTCGAGTTCGACAATGAATTTCTTCGCTGACATGATCGGCTGCCTCGTAGGTTGAACCCGACACGGCAAGAATCAGTGTTCGCAGCGCCTGTACATGAGTCATATTAGCCGATACGGGCCACTAGCACGCGGCCTGCATTAAACAGCTCAGGGCGCACGGAGGCACTGAGTTGGGGCTGCCCTTCCATCTTGCGTTCGTTATCGCGGAAAATGCGGTCGAGATAGGTCTTGAGGCGGCCAAGTTGGCGGCCTGTCCCCTTGAACTGTTTGGCGTGGGCGTATCGCTGATCCTAGATTAGCGCCCATTTGCCGACGCGCACATATCTCTGGCGCTGCGACAGCGCTTCGAGGCTTTAATTGATCGTCTCATCGTCTTGCGCGGGACATCGCTGTGGTTGCAACGCCGCTCGATAGGCCAGCAATGAATGATGCGACCTCGCTGTGGCGAAAAAATTGGCGCGACCCAACTTTCACCATCGGCGGTCCGAACTGCTTCCTTTTCCAAGCATAAGCGGTCGGTCTTGATATTTTTACCCGTTCGCAGAATTCCTTCAGCGAAATAAGAGAGTCGATCGTGTTCATGGCGCTTCCCTAGCTCTGGCTTTTTTCGGTTTGAATGTGTGAAACGGCAAAACGCACTATGATGCATGTGGTTACGTTAGGTTCTGACGAATGTCTTATTTCGCGTCTGATGATTTGTAATCTGATCGTTCATCTTGTGGTTGCGGCGCAGGCATTTTTAGTTGCTCGTGCCGGTGAGCAGCAGCCGACTTGCGCTGACTCATTTGGGGCGAACATTTACCGATGTGTGAAGACAAAATGCTGTTGGCGTTCAAGCTCCGACTTGCCAATCGCACGCCGGAAAATCCAGAAATAGAGCCTTTTAGCGAAGTCGAAATTTCAGAATTTTTCGCCAGAATTGACACCGTTGAGAAAGCTGCGGCCTTCGTTCGCGCCGCTGCCGCTTTGGTTCCGGAACCATTGTTTCCATCGAAATCGAAGCGTCCGCCCCGCTGATCATTTCGGTTTCTCAAGTGCTGAGCGACCCGCAAATCTGTTCGAACCTACCTCCGCGACCATTTCCGGGCGGCGAAAATATAGGGCGCGTCCGCAGCGAAGCGGTGGCCGGCCGCGCACGAAAACGATTTGCTCGTCGGCCCGCATATTCATGACCACTTCGTGGGCAAGGATCAGCTCCCGTTGCTGCGCGTTCTTGCTGACGGTGACGGGCCGGGATCCCTTTTCGAAGAGCGATCCGCGCGCGCTTGAGGTGCTTTCGACTTCGATCGTGATCTGCCCGCAGCGCGCCGAAATGACGTCCGCCGTGTCCATCGATTTGATCGCGGCGAAGCTCACGAACGAGCAGCTTTCGAGCCAGCTGGTCGCGCCGTCT